>JAVRPF010000720.1:0-4417 GCA_032162385.1 Mycobacterium sp. | reverse complement strand
CACCTTGCCCTGGGTGGACCGCATCGACCAACGTTCGTCGCCCGACGTCCCGGCCGGCGGCCAGGCCAGGGTGGCCAGCGGCGACGTCTCGGTCATCCCCCAACCTTGGATGATCTGCACGCCGTGGTCTTGTTCGAACGTCTTCATCATCGACAGCGGCACGGCCGAACCGCCACAGGTGACCAGACGGAGGGACGAGATATCGCGGCCGGGCGCGTTGGCCAGGCAGTGGATCACGTCGTTCCAGATCGTCGGCACCGCGCACGAGACGGTCGGGCGCCGCGTCTCGATCAGGTCTATCAACGACGGGGCGTCCAAGAACTGGTCCGGCAGCACGAGGTCGGCACCCGCCATCATCGCGGCGTACGGCAGCCCCCACGCGTTGGCGTGGAACATCGGCACGATCGGCAGCGCGGAATCGTTGAGGCCGAGACCCATTCCGTTGGCGGTACACACCATCATCGAGTGCAGATAGCTCGAACGATGGCTGTAGACAACCCCTTTCGGATTTCCGGTGGTGCCGCTGGTGTAGCACATGGCAGCCGCGGAGGTTTCGTCGAGGTCGGGCCAGTCGAACGTCGGGGATTGACCGGCCAGCAACTCGTCGTAGCGCAGCACCGTCTTGCCGGAGCCCGTCAGTGGCGCAACGTCGCCTTCGCCGACGGCGATCACGGTGTGCACCGTGTCGAGTAGCGGAAGCACCGGGGTGAGCTGGGCAGTCAACGACAGGTCGGCGATGATCACCGTGTCCTCGGCCTCGTTGGCGATGTAGGCGATCTGCTCGGGCGAGAGCCGGATGTTGAGCGTGTGCAGCACCGCTCCCATCGACGGCGCGGCCAGATACGCCGCAAGGTGTTCGGCGTTGTTCCACATGAACGTGGCCACCCGTTCGTCGCCGGTGATGCCGAGCCCACGCAGCGCGTTGGCCAGCTGACCCCCCTGCTCACCGAGTTCGCGGTAGGTGATCGTGCGGTAACGGCCGTCGCCCATCGCCGTGGTGACGGTGCGATCGCCGTTGACGCCGGAGGCGTGGCGCAGGATCGTGGTGACGGTCAACGGGACGTCCTGCATCGTGCTGCGCATGTCGATTCGCCTCTGCCTCGCGTTCGCTCTCGTTGGCCGCGATGCTAGTGCCGGGCGACGGCGATGTCGGCGATTCCGCCGGACCGCACCCGCTGCAACGAATCGGTCACCAGGGGCGATGTAGTGGGAGAAGCATTCCCATGACAGATAGGGGGCGCGCCATGCGTCCATCGTTGACTTTCGCCACACTGGTCACTTCGGTCGCAGCCGCGTGTGCTGTGGTCGTCGCGCCCGCCGGGATCGCGAGCGCCGAGCAGAGCGCCCTGGAGACCATCGACGTCCTCGAAGCCCAGGGTTACCAGGTCAACGTCGACCGCGTCGGCAGCGGCCCCCTCGACGAGTGCGTGGTGACGAGCGTGCGCAATCCGCAGACGCAAACCAGGACCGTCCGCGTCTACAGGGGCAAGGACAAAGAGGGCAATCGCGACTACGACTACGTCGAGGTCGTCACGAACCGCACCATCTCCCTGTCCCTGGATTGCAGCCGCTGACACGCGCGGAAGTAATTGACTACTCCCGACGATGTAACTGAGGGATGATTGACAGGAACACGACAGAGAGGCGCGATCATGCGTACGAAGTGGGCATGTGCTGCAGCGGTCGCTGGCGTGTGTGCGGCCATCGCCGCTCCGGCTGGATTCGCCGCAGCGGAGTCGGCGCAGGAAGTGATCAGCGACCTTCAGTCCAAGGGCTACACGGTGACCATCGACAAGATCGGCACCGCACCGATCTCGGAGTGCACGGTCACCAGCGTGCGCAACCCGCAGACCGTCACGCAGCTGGTTCCCTACGTCGGTCCCGGCCTCGGCGGCAACGACCGCAGGCTCCTAGTCCCCGAGGTCGTCACTCAGACCGTGTCGGTGTCCCTGGACTGCTCACGCTGAGCAGATCCGAGTAACCGACCCGTTGGGTGGACACCACATTGGTGTCGTAGACCGCCGCCACCTGTTCCGGGCTGAATGCCTCGCTCGGCCCAAGAACCATGTGGCCGGCGTTGTGGATCACGACGTCGATCCGACCCGCCTCCTGCAACACCGAGGCAACCGCGCGATCGACCGAGTCCTGATTCGCCACGTCCATCTCGAC
Organism: Mycobacterium sp.; assembly: GCA_032162385.1. Taxonomy (GTDB): domain Bacteria; phylum Actinomycetota; class Actinomycetes; order Mycobacteriales; family Mycobacteriaceae; genus Mycobacterium. The sequence continues at coordinate 2,248 of JAVRPF010000720.1, read as the reverse complement.
CGCCCGAAGGGTGACTCCGTGTTCATCGGCGTACCGGCGTGCGTCGGTCCGCCAACTCTGCGTTGCGCCCGGACCTTCCCCCGTCGCTTCGCTCGCCCCGGTTGACGTCCCGCATGCCTGCGTAGACAACGTGGTTGGCGTCGGCGAGCGCACGCACCGTCAGCGCGCCGAAGCCGCTGGACGCGCCGGTGACGAGAATGACCTTCGATTCGGACATCAGATGACTCCTCCGTTGACGTAGACGATCTGGCCGTTGACCCAGCGCGCCGGTCCGGCGAGGAATGCGACCGCCTCGGCGATGTCCTTGGGCTCCCCAAGACGTTCGAGTGGCGACATCTTCCTCATGCCGTCGACCACCTCGTCCGGCTTGCCCTCCAGGAACAGTGGTGTGGCAGTGGGGCCAGGAGCGACGGCGTTCACGGTGACGTCGCGGCCGCGCATCTCCTTGGCCAGGATCGACGTCAGCGCGTCGACGGCACCCTTGGACGCGGCGTAGGCGGCGTAGCCGGGCAGCGCGATCTTCACCACCGAGGTGGAGAAGTTGATGATCGCTCCGCCTGGGCGTACCCGCCGGGCGGCCTGCTGGCTCACGACGATCGTGCCGCGCACATTGGTGCGTTGGATCTTGTCGAACTCGTCGAGATCGAGGTCGGCCAGCGGCGACAGTGCCATGATGCCCGCGGTGTTGACCACGACGTCGACCCCGCCGAACTCGGCCTCGACCTGGTCGAACAGTGCTGCGATCTGGGCCTCGTCGGCGACGTCGGCACTGACCACCAGCGCCCGGCCGCCTGCCGCCACGACCTGATCGGCGGTCTCCTGAGCACGTTCCCGGTTGCCCGAGTAGTGCACGACGACGGACATTCCCTGCGCGCCCAACCGAACGGTGACGGCGCGACCGATGCCACCGGAAGCACCGGTGACGATGGCGACTCGATCTGTCATTTCTGCTCCCTTGAATACGCGTACGATTCGTCCATATAAACATGAAGTGGACGCTACATCCATATATTCCCGACCATCTTCAGGAGACGCCGTCAGATGGCTGCAGTCGAAGACCGTCCCCGCCGCGGCAGGGGCCGCCGCCCCGCCGACGAGGTCCGCACCGAGATCCTCGCGGCGGCCGGCGAACTGCTGCTCGTCGAGGGCATGGCAGCGTTCACCATCGACAAGGTGGCCGCCCGGTCGGGCGCCAGCAAGATGACCATCTACAAGTGGTGGCCGTCCAAGGGCGCGCTCGCGCTCGACGGCTACTTCCACCAGGTCGAGCAGAAGCTCCAGTTCCCCGATTCGGGCGACATCGAGGCCAACCTGCGTGCCCAGTTGCACGCCTTCCTGGCGGTGGTGCGCGACAGCCCTGCCGGTTCGGTGATCGCCGAGCTGATCGGCCAGGCTCAGTCCGATCCCGATTTGAAAGCCGCTTATCTGCAACGCTAGTCGTCACCGCGTCGCGCCCTGGCCGTCTCGGCGATGGAAGCGGCCAAGGCGCGCGGGCAACTGCGCCCCGATCTGGACCCCGAGTCGGTGGTCGATCAGCTGTGGGGAGCCTGCTACCACCGTCTGTTGCTGCCCGACCAGCCGCTGACCGAGGAGTTCGTAGACGCTTTGGTGGACAACCTCTTTCGTGGCATCACACCGGATCGATGAGCCGGGTCAGCGACTCGAGCAGTCCAGTGACACCGTGATGGTGCGGTTCACCACGACCTCGATGAACTCGTCCCTGCCCTTGCGCCGGTTCACCCGGACCAGCCTGGTCTGCTCCTGCGGGTTGCGCACGCTGGTCACCTCGCACTCCGAAAGCGGCGCGCTGCCAATGCGATCGACGTTGACGTCGAAGCCCTCCGCCTCGAGCTGGCCGATGGTCGCGATGGCAGAGCTCGAGCCCGCCGACGCCGATCCCACAGGGGCGAGGATCATTCCGATGGCCGCCGCGGCCAGGGCGACCAGGGTCAACGGGGTTGCACGCATCGCATGCTCCGTTCTCGTTCGGGGCGTTGCGATGTCGCGATTCGCCCGCATCTCGGGTGGCCAGTTGGCCTTCACTCCCATAGACGAGACGGGCAGCAGTTTGGTTCACGAGAGGTACACAGAGAAGGACCCGGCCGGGAGGGGTTCCGGCCGGGCCCTTCGATGTCACGCCCTATGCCGGCGCAGGGATTTTCTCCTGCGCAGGCTCTTCGGCGCGGGGATCGTGATCGTCGAGCATGGTCACCTCGTCGAACGGGTCGTCACCGGTCAACACGGCGTC
>JAVRPF010000719.1:0-11219 GCA_032162385.1 Mycobacterium sp. | reverse complement strand
CGGCATGGACCTCGGCGACGTCGCCACCGCCCGCGCCATCGCCGAACACGTCAACGACGAAGCGGCGAAGACCGTCCGTGACCACCCCGGCCGCTTCGGGTTCTTCGCCTCACTGCCGCTACCCGATTTCGACGCCGCGGTCGCCGAACTTCGCCGGGCCGTCGACTCTCTCGGGGCGTCCGGCGTCATCCTCGATTCGAACATCGATGGCCACTACCTTGGTGATGGGATCTTCGAACCTGTTTGGGCGGAGCTCAATGCGCGGCGGGCTGTGCTGTTCGTCCACCCGACGTCTCCGGTCGCGTGGGAGCGGACCGCGCTCGGTCGGCCCCGCCCGATGCTGGAGTTCATGTTCGACAGCACCCGCTCGATCACCGACCTGGTGCTCGCGGGCGTCGCGCACCGCTATCCGAACATGCGGATACTGGTGCCACACTCGGGTGCGGCACTGGCCTTCTTCAGCGACCGCATCGAGCTCTTCAGACAGGGTGGGAGCGGACCGCCGTGGCGAGACGCGATGCGCGCCTTGTGGTTCGACACGGCAGGGACGCCATTCCCGATTCAGCTGCCAGTTCTCGCGGACGTTGCGGGCACTGCCCATATTGTCTACGGCAGCGATTCCTGCTGGACCCCCGCTGCTGGCGTTGATGCGCAATTGGCATCAATCGACGCCGCCCCACCGCCGCCGGCGCCACCAGCTGGCGAGAGCTGACGACCAGGAACGCCGATAGGCTGCTCGCCTGACACGTGCCGAGGGGGCCGCTGCGCTTCAGAAGCAATGAGCCGTTCTCCCCAACGCGAAGGTCTACGCCGATAAGCGTGACCCCGACTATTTTGCTCAACACGGCTGCGGCGGAATCCGCTGCGCCGGAGGCGAAGACGACCTTCACGCAGTCGTATCAAACCGTCCATCCTTGTGTTGCTTCCGGACAGCGGCGGACCTTCGATGACGCAACAACGCTCTTTCCGGGCGTCCGGGCCATGCCCGAACATGGTCATACACCGGGGCTTACGGCTACATGATCGACAGCCGCGGCGAGAGTCTGCTCCTTTGGGAGCGATATCGTGCATGCCGCCGAGGTGCAGTTCAAGGACCCGACCGTCACCGTCCACTACGACGTCGATCCAAATGAAGCCGTCGCTTCCATGCTCCCAGTGCTCGGTGATGCTGCGAAACAAGAATATTTAGTCGGTGGTGCGCATCTGTCACTTCCTGGCTTAGGTCATGCTCATGCCGAACAAAACGGGTTCAGTTGTCGTCAACAACCCGAAACGGATTCGAACCCCCAACCTTCTGATCGGTAGGCACGGGCCGATCTTGCGACCAGACACGATACGAGTCCCATTGTCGTGTAGGTAGACGTGTCGGCAAGTCCGACTGTCGTCATCGTCGTCGTCAAAACCGTCGTCAGCTCACGGGGCGAAACAGCGGCACCTCCGCCTCCTCAAACCCGGCGATCCTGCGCTGACGGTCGATGTGTCAACGGCGGCGAAGCCATCACGTAGGGACGTCGAAGACGCCCTTCACTCAACCGATCGGGAAGTCACACTGTGCGGAATGAGGTGGCGGTTACGAGTGGCCTTTCGCGATCAACGGGGCCAGACTGGGTTGTTATGGCTCAGCGGGGCGGGTCGTTCGACGACGAGTTCGTCGGGCTCTTCGATCTTTCGCATGATGCATTTTGCATCGCGGGGTTCGACGGGTACCTGAAGCGCGCCAATCCGGCGTTCGCCCGCAGCCTGGGGTACACCCTTGAGGAGCTTTTGGCTCGGCCGTTCATGGACAACGTCTACCCCGATGATGTCGAGTCGGTGGAGGCGGTCCTGGCCGACCTGGCCGCCGGTAACGACATCGTCGGATTCGAGTGTCGCGAAGTCTGCGCCGACGAATCGGTGCGCTGGTTCGAGTGGAGCACGAGCAGCCGGCCCGAAGCGGGCATCGTGTACGGAGTGGCCAGGGACGTCACCGAACGCCGGATGGCGAACGACGAATTGAGCGCGCTGCGCCGCATTGCCACCCTGGCTGCGGAGGGCGTGGCGCCTTTGGAATTGTTCGCCGTGGTCGCCGAGGAGGTCGCCCGCGTCGTCAACATCCCGTACCTGATCGTTGCACGCTACGAACTCGACGGCACGGCAACGGAGTGCGCCAGCTTCCCGCAGGGGAGCTCCCACTTTCCCGTCGGCAAGCGATGGTCGTTGGAGGGCACGAACGTGCTTGCGATGGTGCGGACGACTTCGGGGGCAGCCCGCATTGACGACATCTCACACCTGGATGGCGAGATCGCCGAGTCCGCCCGGCGCAGCCGGATTCGTTCGACGGTCGGCGTCCCGATCATCGTCGCGGGCCGCCTTTGGGGAGCGATGTCGGTCGCCACCGGGGACCCCGACCCGCTGCCAGGCGACACCGAGGCTCGTATGGCCAATTTCACGGGTTTGCTCGCCACCGCCATCGGGAATGCCGAGTCGCGCGAGGCTCTGGGCCTGCTTGCCGACGAGCAGGCGGCGCTGCGGCGGGTGGCGACGCTGGTCGCGCGGGGGGCCAGCCCGTCGGAGGTGTTCTCCGCGGTGGCGGCGGAGTTGGCCCGGGTTCTCGCCGTGCAGCATGCGTCGGTGTGGCGCTACGAGCCCGATGGCGCGGCCACCATGCTTGCGTCCAGCGACGAGCCGGGCGCGAAAAAGATGCCGGTCGGCGATCGTTTTACGCTCGAGGGCGACAATCTCGCGGCGATGGTGTTACGCACCCGCCGCCCCGCCCGGATGGACAGCCTCGACAAGGCTGCCGGCTCGGCTGCGGCGCGGATACGGGAGCTGGGCCTCCGCTCGGTGGTGGCTGCGCCGATCATCGTCGATGGCCACCTGTGGGGGGTGGCCTCGGTCGCCTCATTGCGACCCGAGCCCCTACCCCCGGACACCGAGACGCGGGTGTGTGACTTTGCCGACCTGGTCGCGACGGCGATCGCCAACGCTGAGTCCCGCACCGAACTAACTGCGTCCCGGAAGCGGATCGTCGGTGCCGCCGACGACGCGCGGCGTCGCATTGAACGCGATCTCCACGACGGCGCTCAACAACGGCTGGTCTCACTGGGTCTCGAAATGCGCACCGCACAAGCGTCGGTGCCGCCTGAACTGCACGCATTCAAGGAACAGCTTTCACACCTCATTGCAGGTCTGGCCGGCGTGTCAGAAGACCTTCAGGAGATTGCACGCGGCATTCACCCGGCGATCCTATCCAAGGGAGGACTGGGCCCCGCACTAAAGACGCTGGCCCGCCGCTCGGCGGTCCCGGTTGAGCTCGACGTTGATGTCGACCGACGGCTGCCCGACGCTGTCGAAGTGGCCGCCTACTACATCGTCGCCGAAACCCTCACCAACGCGGCCAAACACGCACGAGCGTCCGAGGTAACTGTGCACGTCGAAGTCGAGGGCACCGCCCTGCACCTCTCGATTCGAGACGACGGAATCGGCGGAGCCGACACCGCCAGAGGATCCGGACTCACCGGCCTCGTAGACCGCGTCGAGGCCCTCGGCGGCAAGATGACCATCTCGAGTCAACCCGGACGCGGGACGTCATTCGCCGTTAAGATCCCACTCGCAGCGGCTTAAGGACATGCCGTGGTGGGTGCCGTCCGCTGTGCTGGCTCCGCCGGCGGCTGCACATGCGCGTGGGTGTCGATGACGGGCACCGAGACTGGGATCGGTGCCCTGCTAGTGATCCTCTTAATAGCAGTAAAGACGGGCACGGCCGGGACCACCACGCGCTCGACCCGGCCCACCCCATAGCTACACCAGTGACCGCCCGGTCCGCAGGTAAAAAATCCAAATCCGTTATAGCGGAACGCTGCTCGTGCCACGCAGCCCGCCGCCAGGCAGCCGGGCATCGACTGCCGCACGATGGCGGCGCGCAGCGGTGGGCAGGGTTCGCGGGCCTCACAGCGGTCGGGCGTCGACCGCTGGCCGGAACGTGGGATCGGGGTGTCCCGTGGCTATCGATGTCATGGTGGTGCTGTCCGGTGGCCGTGACGTGTCCCACATTCGGACACACCTTCAGGTCGTGGATTCTCCCGTTCGGGTCTTCCCTTAAGCCTTGTCCAGCGGGAGCATTGGTCTCCGTAGGGGATGTGGGAGAAGGAATCCAATGATGGATACCACCTTGCTCGGGGGCGTTTGTCGTCTGTGTCACCCATTTGCGCAGTCTTTGATTGGTGCCTCGGTTCGCGCTCGAACGAAGTCGATGTCGACCCCTGGGGTCAATTCGACAAGCCGGAAGTGATCACCGGCCACGTCCAGAACGGCCAGTTCGGTGATGACCCGGTGTACCACTGTCTATCCGGTCAGGGGCAGGGTGCAGGCGGAGAGCAGCTTGGGTGTTCCGTCTCGCGTGGTGTGTTCCATGGTGACGATGACGCGGCGGGCGCCGTGGACAAGGTCCATTGCGCCGCCCATGCCCTTGATCATCTTGCCGGGCACGGTCCAGTTGGCGAGATCCCGGCGGTCGAGACCTGCATCGCACCGAGCACTGCCACGTCGAGCCGGCCGCCTCTGATCATCGCGAAGCTGGCGGCCGAGTCGAAGAATGACGCTCCCGGGATTACGGTCACGGTCTCCTTGCCGGCATTGATCAGGTCGGCGTCGACGTCATTCTCGTGTGGGTAGGGGCCTACCCCGAGGATGCCGTTTTCGGACTGCATGACGACGTGCTGGCCGGCTGGCAGGACGTCGGGGATCATGGTGGGCAGGCCGATACCGAGGTTGATGTAGTGTGCGCCGATGAGCTCGCGTGCTGCCCGCGCGGCGATTCGGCGTCGGGTCGGGGTCATCGGGGCCCACTCAGATCGCGAGCCGGGGTGCGGGTCGTGATCTTCTCGATGGCCTTGTCACTCGCTTCCCGCGGAGTGAGGGCGACGACCGTGTCGACGAAGATGCCGGGCAGGTGCACGTCGTCGGGGTTGATCTCGCCGGTGTCGACGACTGTTTCGGCTTCGACGATGGTGATCCGGCCGGCCATTGCCGCGATCGGGTTGAAGTTGCGCGCCGCGGCCCGGAAGATGGCATTGCCGTGGCGGTCGACTTTGGCGGCTCGAATCAGCGCGTAATCGGCGCTGATGGCTTGCTCGAGCACCATGTCACAGGCCCCGAACCGGCGGGTTTCCTTCGCCGGCGACGACATCGCAACCGATCCGTCGGTCCCGTACCGCCACGGCAAACCGCCTTCGGCGATCATGGTGCCGACACCCGTTGGGGTGTAGAACGCCCCGATCCCGGAGCCGCCGGCACGGAGACGTTCGGCCAGAGTCCCCTGCGGTGTCAGTTCCACTTCGAGTTCACCGGCCAGGTATTGCCGGCCGAACTCCTTGTTACCGTCGTTGTAGGAGGCGACAACCCTGGCGACGCGGCGATGTTCGAGGAGTAAACCCAGGCCCGCGCCGTCGACGCCGCAATTGTTCGAGACGATCTCGAGATCCTCCCTGCTCGAGCAGCGCCCGGATCAACACGGCGGGAATGCCGCTGAGCCCGAACCCGCCAACGGCGATGCTAGCTCCGTTCGGGATGTCCGCGACGGCGTGTGCCGCACTCCTGACAAGTTTGTCCATTTCTGGTTCTCCAAGGTGGGTGGTGGTGGGATGGGTGGCCCTGGCCGGTTCGCGGGCGACGGCGGATCAAAGGTCAAGGTGCCGTTGCGGTGTCGATCAAGATGAACGTGCAAGGGGTGCCTGTTCGGCCGCTTGGGCATACTGGGCGGCATACCGAAGAAATCACGTTTGGTGTCCACTTTCTGGACATCATTGGGCGTACTGTGCACATTATCCAGACATTGAAGGAGCTCATATGCCCCCTCGCGCGAAACGTGAACCCGCCATGCCTAGGCAGGATGAGACGGCCCGCGAGGCTGCGGCCGCACCCGCGGGAGACCTTCAGGTGCTGACTCGAAGCGCGCAGATCCTGCGTCATCTCGGGCAGACCAGGGTGCCGTTGCGGGCGGCCGAGATTGCGCCGGTTGTCGGGCTGACGCGAACGACGGCGCATCGCTATCTCACTTCGTTGGAGGCCGAGGGTTTCCTCAGCAGGGATCAGGACGGTGGTTACGGATTGGGTCCGTTGCTGGTGGAGCTCGGCGCCGTCGCCATGAGCGGTCAGCGGGTCATCGACGTCGCCGACGAGTTCTTGGAACGGCTCGGCGCGATGGTCCAGCAAACCGTGGTGTTGTCGCTCTGGGGTGGTATCGGTCCCGTCGTCGCGATGGAACAAGTTCCGCCGCACCAGTTGGTGAAGATCTCGATTCAGGTGGGCAACCGGCTCCCGCTGGAATCCGCGCAGGGCCTTGTCTTCCTGGCCTTCATGGGGGGTCGCCGGGATCAGCTGCTGGCCCAGCTGACCCCTGGCGAGCGCACCGAGATCGTCAATCAGCTCGACGATGTGGTTGTTACCGGGCTTGCCATCAACGACCGTGTGACCGACGGGATCCGCGCGATCGCCGCTCCCGTCTGGGATGCCTCGGGCCGAATCTGTGCCACTCTTGCCTTGGTGGGGACGATCCACGTCCTGCCGGCCGACCCGGAGTCGACCGCGGCGATGTCGTTGCTGGACACGGCGCGGCGGCTCTCCGCGGCCCTCGGCCTGACGGGAGCGCCGCCGCCGCGCGTGTCGAATGGTGCTGCGGGCTAGTCGACTAGTCGACTGCGACGGAGTCGTCAGGCGCAATGCGATTCAGAGGGCGAGTCTGGGCGCATTTCCCAGACACGCCCTAATCGACCGCGGTCGCTTTGATGTCGACGTCCTTGGTCTCCGGTCCCCACAGGGCCCCGACGACCAGGCAGATCGCGCCGATCACCAACAGGGCTGCCGGGGTGTACTTGTATGGCATGACGTGCTCGAGCCAGCCCTGGTAGAAGGCATAGAAGGACGGGATGACCAGTGCCAGGCTGTAGCCGACACCGTAACCGGTGGAACGGATCTCGACCGGGAAGCGTTCGGACATGTAGGCGCCGATGGCCCCGAATGTGGTGACACCGGTCAGCAGCAGCGCTGTCACGACGACGGTTGCGCCGAGGACTCCGCTCACCGTGCCGGAGGCAAAGAGCACGAACAGCGGGGCGCAGATCAGGCCGGCGGCCCAACCGCACAGCGTGAAGAAGCGTCGGCGTCCGATCCGTTGGCTGAGCGAACCCGCGAGCGGATAGCTCAGCGCGAGGATCGCCTGCGCAACAATCAACACGATGGTTGTTTGGCTCGAACTGATCCGGGCGTTGTCGCCGATGACTGTGGGCAGGATGACGACGGTCGCGTTGGACGCGAACCAGACACCCGTCATGAGCAGGAAGACCTGCAGCAGGGTCGATCGGTGCCGGCCGGCGACGAGCTCCTTGAGCGGGTTCACCCGCCCGGTCTTGGTGCTTTTCCACGCGGAGGATTCCTTCACCGAGACCGCGTAGTAGACCGCGAAGGCGACGCTCATCAGGGCGCCGATCGCGAACGGGACCCGCCAGCCCCAGGTGGCATAGGCCGACGTCGGGCCAGCCGCCGGGCTGATGGTCAGCATCAACAGCGTCAACGCGGAGATGAAGACCCCGGCGCTGGGGAACCCGAGCGCGATGATCCCGGCATTGCGCCCACGCTTGCTGCGCCGGCTGTGTTCCATGGCCAACGGCACCGCGCCGGTGTATTCGCCGCCGAGGAAAACTCCGTCGACGAATCGAAGCAGGATCAGCAGACCAACGGCCCACAGCCCGATGGACTGGTAACCGGGCAGGAGCGCGATCAATCCCGTCGCGACACCGGCTCCGGCCATCGAGTAGACGGTCGCTCGTTTGCGCCCGATCTTGTCGCCGAGCATGCCGAAGATGACCGAACCGAGCGGGCGGGCGACCAACGTGGAAGCAAAGATCAGGCCGATCAGCATCCGCTTGGTATCGGTCGAGACGGTGTCCGGAAGGAAGAAGCTTAGGGCGGGGCCGAGCACGATCACCGGCAGGTAGATGTCGAACATGTCGACGAAGAAGCCGAAGCTGGCGCCGCCGACCGATCTGCGTTCGGCGGTGCTGCCCTTCGCCGGTTCGGTGATGACGCGGTCGGCGGTCTGCACGGTAGTCATCGTCCCACCGCCACAGCGGCCGGGAGTGCGTCGATCCATGCGGTGAGGTGGCCGTAGTCGGCCCGTGGCGGGGCGAAGACGTCGATGTTCACGCAAGGCCCGTGCACGACGTCGATGAAGTGTTCGGCGCCGGCCGGCACCAGCAGCACATCCCGGGCACGCATCCGGTGTGGCTCGCCCGAGACGTAGTAGTCGCATTCCCCGCTGAGGATCAGGACCAGCTGATCGAAATCCTCGTGCGAGTGGGGCCGCACCTGCAGACCCTTCTCGACGGTGTTCCACACCAGCATGACCTCGTCCGTGGAGTAGGCCTTGCGGGTCACGCCGGGGCGTGCCACCTCCACCGGTACGTCATCCCAGCTCACCACCCTGCTGTACAGCTGCTCGTTCTTCATGCCCGGACCTCCGCGTCATCTGACATCTCCGCCCGAATCCACTATGCGGATTTGCTTGTGCACTATGCGGGACTAGACGTACAGTAGCTGGGAAGTGGAACGCCGGTCAAGAGCCGAATTCAGGAAGTGTCACACCATCGCCGCGCTCCAAGAACAAGCAAACACGCCTCCACCGCAACGGTTCCGGAACGCGGAACCAACACAGGAAAGGAGTCCACATAGTGGACACAAACCAGCAGTACCGAGTGTCAGATCCCCAAGTTGCCGAGCTGCTGCAAGGCGCGGTCGATCTCCATGTGCACCCCAGCCCATCGCCGTTCCCCCGGCGAATCGGCATCGCCGAGGTCGCCCAACACGCGGCCGACGCGGGCTTCCGCGCCATCCTGGTCAAGTCCCACCACCACAGCATGGTCAGCGACATCCGGGCCGCATCCGAAGCCATCGGCGGACTGGCGCTCCCGGTGTATTCGGGTGTCGCTCTCAACAACTACGTCGGCGGCATCAACCCCTTCGCAGCCGAGCTCGCCCTTCGCCAAGGCGGCCGGATCGTCTGGTTTCCGACGATCTCCTCCGGCGCACACATCTGCGTGCACGAGGAAGAGGCGGAGAACATGCGGTTCCCGACCAACAATCTCGGACTTCGCCACACCGAGCCGATCTCGATCCTCGACAACGACGGCACAGTGAAACCCGAAGTGCTCGACGTGCTGGAAGTCATCCGGGACGCCGACGCGATCATGTCCGCCGGCCACCTGGACGCCGACCAGACGGAGGTCCTGATCACCACCGCCCACCGGATCGGGGTCAAACGGATCCTGGTCAACCATCCGAACTTCGTCATCGGTGCCGAACCGGAACGCGTACGGCACTGGATCTCGTTAGGAGCCCGGATCGAACACTCGCTCTGCCAGTACGACGATCGCACCACCTTCCACCAGTGGGGGCTCGACGTGCTGCTGACCTACATCCACGCCGCCGGAGTCGAGAACACACTGCTCGGGTCCGATCTCGGTCAGGCCAACAACCCACTACCGGTGCAGGCCTACGAACGCATCGTGCGCGGACTGCTCGACGCCGGGATGACCGACGACCAGGTGCGAGCCCTGATCAACAAGAACCCCTCCGAACTGCTGGGAGTCTGACATGCACAACCACCATCTGCGCGAGGCCCTGTCCACCGGGCCGCTGGTCGGCACCTTCCTCAAACTGCCGAGATTCGAAATCGTCGAACTGCTCAAACAGGCCGGCTACGACTTCGCAGTATGCGACTACGAACACGCCCAGATGAGCCCATCCGACGTGTGCGACGTGATCAGAGCGGGCGCTGCCGCCGGGCTGCCAGTGACCGTGCGCATACCAGAGCTGAACCGCGGCGAGATCAACCGCTTCCTGGAAGCCGGCGCGGCAGGCATCCAGCTAGCCCGAACCCGAGGCGACCTCGGCAGCGGACTCGCTGACCTGGTCCGCTACCCCCCGGACGGATCTCGCAGCGTCAGCCTTGCCCAACCCGCCGCCGAATACGGCCAGATCCCACTGACCGACTACCTGCGGTCCTCGAACGACAGCGTCATGGCTATCGGACAGTTTGAAACCGCGGACTACGCCGACGGTCTCGATCTGGCCATGAAACACCTCGACGTTGCCTTCATCGGCCCCGTCGACCTCAGCGTCGACCTCAGAACCCCGGGAACACTCGACAGCCCACCCATGACCACCGCCATTCAGACCATCGAAACAGCCGCCCACAGGGCCGGGACAGTCCTCGGAACCTTCGCCGCCACAACCGAGGCCGTCAACGCCACCAAACAACGCGGATACCGATACATCGTCTACTCCTCCGACCTCGCGATGCTCGCAGCCGGCGCCGGCCGCTGATCCGCCGATCGGGCAGCCAAAGACCGCGCGGATCGCGGCCACCTCGAACTCGGTGACGACCCGACCGAAAGCGAGCCGCTCAGCCGACCAGTAACGGGACATCACCCGCACGGTGATGTCCTGCGACTCATCGATGAACCGCAACCAGATCGCGATCGTGGTGCCATCGTTCGTGCTCGTCGCGATGTGTTGGCCGGCGCTGCGGAGGTCGCGCAATCACCCAGGAGGCGCAATAGCACCGTCGATCGCTCGCGCGCGACGCTCGGCCGCCATCTGTCGGGACCAGCACCCGCCCACCATGGTCACCCGCGCTCATCAATGACGAACATCTTCGTGGGCCATCAAGCAATCGCCATCGTCGGACAAGGGGGCTATGACCAAGGGCACGGCGACGCCGCCCTCAACTGGTGATTCTCACTTTCGTGTCCCGTTATTTGTAGCATCCTAAACTCGGTGTCCTCTGCCAGGCGTCTGACCAGCGGCTGCGGGAGTTGTCTCCATCAATGTCCATCGCGTTTAGTCTCAAATCCGTGTCCTTTTTTCGGGGCGCCGAGCCAGCGTGGGCCGCTGGTCGCGAGGCCTTTGCCCGGCCCGACTTTCCCTGAGCGTTGATTCGTCACAGTGACACCGGCGCAACGATTCCCGAGAGCTACGCACTTGCGTTGATCCAGGCCGGAATGCCCACCGACCTTCACCACTACGCGGGGCTTCCACCACCGCGCACTCCCTGGCTCCCGGTACGAGGGCCCACCAGCCGAGCGGCCAGCTCGACTCCAGGGGTACTCCGAGGTTCAGCACGCGGCGATGTCGCCGGTCAATCCCTTTGTCCTTAACGACAAGACGATCACCTCGACGTTTCT
>JAVRPF010000718.1:0-2965 GCA_032162385.1 Mycobacterium sp. | reverse complement strand
CTGGCCCTGGTCTGCGTCGCCATGTTCGGGCTGATCGTCTCGCCGGTGTCGTGGTCGCACCACTGGGTGTGGGCGCTGCCGACGCTGGTGGTGACCACGGTGGTGGCCTACCGGCACCGCAACGTCGCCCTGGCGGCGGTCACGGCGGCGGGCCTGGCATTGCTGGTGTGGACGCCGATCACGCTGATGCCCGAGCACCGTGAGACGTCCGCGTCGCTGTGGCGACAGCTGGCGGGCGATTCCTATCTGTGGTGGGCGCTTGCGGTGATCGTCGTGACCGGCTCGGTGGCCGGCGCCATCACCGGGCGTCCGAACCAGGCGAGCAGGCCTGCCCGCGACGCCGCTCCGGTTGCGGCGGCGAACTAGCCTGCGGCAGCTTCCGGGATGCGGGCGGGCGGGTTGCCGTCGTTCGGGCCGTCCGTGCTCTCCTTGACGTCGGCTGCGTACACGTCGACGTACTCTTGGCCAGACAATTGCATCAGCTCGTAGACCACCTCGTCGATGACCGCGCGTTCGATGAACCGGTTGCCGGCCAGACCCTCGAACCGGCTGAAGTCCATGGGCTTGCCGAACCTCACCTCGACCCGGCCGAACCGCCACATCTTGGAGCCAGGCGGGTTGACCACGTCGGTGCCGACCATTGCGACCGGGATGACCGGAACCCCGGTCTCCAGCGCCAGCCGGGCCAGCCCTGTCTTGCCCTTGTACAACCGGCCGTCGGGCGAGCGGGTGCCCTCCGGGTACATGCCGAGCACCTTGCGCTCACCGAGGATGCGTTCCGCGGTCGTCAGCGCATCCTGCGCGGAATCGGCGTCAGTCCGGTCGATGGGCACCTGGCCGGCGGCGGTGTAGAACCAGCGAGTGAACCAGCCCTTGATGCCGGTGCCGGTGAAGTACTCGGCCTTGGCCAGGTAGGTGATCCGCCGCCTCACCACCAGGCACAGGTAGAAGCTGTCGGCGACGGCGAGGTGATTACTGGCCAGGATGACTGGACCGGAGTCCGGAACGTATTCCAGCCCTTGAACTTTCGGGCGACCCAACACCGACAGCAGAGGTCCCATGAAGACGTACTTGAACAGCCAATACCACATCGAGCCTCCCCGCGTCGGGCACCCGGACGGTGCCCTGCGACAACTTTACCCACGCGCCGCGGCGTGGACCACGCAGACCGCGGTCCACGTGGGCGGCTCATTCCTCGACGGTCACCGGGATGTGCTGATATCGGCCAGGCCCGGCGGGCGGCGGCTCGTCTTCCGGAGCCGAGGGCCCTGGCCCAGTGGGAGGACCGTCGGGCGGCTCGGGCGTCTCGGCGGCACCGGCGCTCTCGGCCATGGCCCGGACGACCCCCAGCAGCGCGACGCTGTGCTCGGCGATCACGGTCAGCAGCGGGTGCTGCTCGCCGTTCACCAACGCCGCCAGTGCACACACCGGGCACCACACCTGCCGACACTTGCCCTCGCCGCCGGCCAACGCCCGCGCGGCCGCCATTCGCATGGCAGGATCGAGCCGGTCCAGGATGGTCTGCGCCAACTGCCGCAGCTCGGGACCTATGTCGGGGTGAGACCCACTCACGCCGGCCACACCTCCGGATCGGGTTGAAAACGCACCGTCAGCACGCTGCCACGCAGCTGGGCGTCCACCACTGTGCATCGCCGCAGGACGGACGCCAACCGTACCCGGCGCCGCATGCCTCCGACACCGATGATCAGATCGTCGTCGACCCGGCCCAACGTCAACGCGCCGGAGTCGACCTGCGGCAACTGTAACCGCAATCTGTAGACGGCATCGAGTCCGGATCCTGATTCTCGGTCGACGATGGCCCGCAGTGGCCCCGGGGGTGGCGAGCCGTCCCTGAGGCGGGCGCTGTCCAGCAGCTCGGCCAGCGCCTTCGGGCCGATCGGCTCACCGGGCAGGTGCGGCACTAACACGAGTTTCACGTCGCCGATGGTGGTGTTCAGTTCCTCGAGCACCGTTCGCTGCTCGGAGATCCGCTCGGTGTACCAGTCGAAGGCCGGGTGTTCGGGCAGGTTGCGGTACTCGTACGAATCATCCTGCATCAGAATTTGATTCACGATGAGCTCGTCGACCGACACGCCCATCAAGGCCAACGAACCCAGGGTGCGCGCCGCCTCGGCGGCCACCACCCGCTCAGGGGTGAGCACCAGGTGCGCGCGGACGCGCGATCCGTCGACCAGCAGGGAACCGAGGCGCTCCATTCCTGCGCTGATTCGCTCCAGCAATTCGACAGCGCCCGCGGACCGGGCGTCCTGCGCCGCCAGCGAAAGTCTGCGGTGCCGGGGCCAGGCCCGCTCCAGGTAGAGGCCGAACGTGGCGGGCAGGGTGAGCATGCGCATCGCGTCGGCTGTCGATGCGCAGTCGACCACCACGTGGTCCCACCGGCCCGTGCCGGCGAGCTCCCCCACCTCGTGCAGGCCGAGTACCTCCTGAATCCCCGGAAGTGCCGAAAGCTCCTCGGGTGCAACGTCTCCCAGATCGGATTCGGGAAACCTGGCGGCCAGGACGCCGGCCACCTCGCGCCAGCGAACTTCCAGCAGGGCCAGCGTGTCGAGAGCCAGTGCGTCGAGGAATCCGCCGCCCGCGTCCGCGCCGGCATACAGGTCGGCCAGCACCCGGGTCGGCAGACGCTCGCCGGTCGGCGTGACCGTGGTGCCCAGCACGTCGCCAGTCGAGTGCGCCTGATCGGTCGACACGATCAGCACCCGCAGGCCGCTGCGCGCGTCGCACACGGCGGTGGCGGTCGCCAACGTGGACTTGCCTACCCCGCCCTTGCCGACGAAGAGACTGATCCGAACGGCGGCCGCCGCTTCGAGATCACTGGCGGTCACTCAGCCTCGACTCGTTTCTTGAGGTCCTTCAACGCGGTGTCGGTGAGCCTGCGCTCGGCCTTGCGTTTGAGCAGGCCGATCATCGGGATGATCAGGTCGACCGACAGCTCGTAGGTGAC
>JAVRPF010000717.1:0-13615 GCA_032162385.1 Mycobacterium sp. | reverse complement strand
ATCACGCAGCACCGTGCTGACGTCGTCGTAGCGGGTCAGCACCGTCGTCGGCGGAGCGTCGACGAATACGTGCTGGACGGTTCGTCGTGCAGTCGCCGATAAACACCGTGGCGGCCGGCGTCCCTAGCTCTGTGGTGGTTGCTTCAAGTCGTCTCGGGGTGGCGCGGTTTGCGACCGAGTGTGCACCGTTCCGCGTGCCACGTTTGGGCACTTTTCTGTACCTCGTCGGCGTCGAGTCATCAAGCGAGTGACAGCAGGCGTGCATAAATCGTCGACAACGATCACGTCCAGCAGCGGTCGATGCATTCGAGCACCTTTGGGAGATTGGCGTGCTGCGTAGATCGCAGGCAATGCAGATTGACAAGCTTCAACGGCACGCCGAGACTTTGTCAAAGTAGCCCGGCGATGCCTGTCAACCTTCGCTACATCTCGACGGATGTGGCCCAGCGGGTAGCCTCGCAGTCGTGCTGCTTGCCTCGTTGAACCCCGCCGCAGTCGCCGGGGGGCACGACATCGGCGATGCCGTGCGCGTCGACGGAGCGACCCTGAGTCGCAGCGACCTCGTCGGCGGGGCGACGTCGGTCGCCGAACGCGTCGCGGGCGCGCACCGGGTCGCCGTGCTGGCCACGCCGACCGCATCGACGGTGCTGGCCGTGACCGGCTGCCTGATCGCGGGCGTCCCGGTCGTCCCGGTGCCCGCCGACGTCGGTGCCGCCGAACGCCGTCACATCCTCACCGACTCCGGTGCGCAGGCCTGGTTGGGCGACCTGCCGGACGAGACCGAGGGGCTGCCGCACGTCCCGGTCCGGCTGCACGCCCGGTCGTGGCACCGCTACCAGGAGCCATCGCCCGACGCCACCGCGCTCGTCGTCTACACCTCGGGCACCACGGGGCCACCGAAGGGCGTGCTGATCAGCCGCCGGGCGATCGCGGCCGACATCGACGCCCTCGCGCAGGCGTGGCAGTGGACACCCGACGACACCCTGGTGCACGGCCTGCCGCTGTTCCACATACACGGTCTGGTGCTCGGACTGCTCGGGTCGCTGCGGATCGGAAATCGCTTCGTGCACACCGGAAGGCCCACGCCTGCGGCGTACGCCGAGGCGCACGGTTCGCTGTATTTCGGGGTGCCGACGGTCTGGTCGCGCATCGTCGGCGACACGAGTGCTGCCCTGGCGCTGGCTTCGGCGCGCCTGCTGGTGTCGGGCAGCGCCCCCTTGCCGGTGCCGGTGTTCGACGAACTCGTTCGGCTTACCGGCCACGCACCGGTGGAGCGCTACGGCAGCACCGAGTCGTTGATCACGCTGAGCACCCTGGCTGACGGGGAACGGCGGCCCGGCTGGGTGGGACTGCCGTTGGCCGGCGTGTCCAGCAGGCTGGTCGACGACGACGGCGCAGAGGTACCTCACGACGGGGAAACCATTGGGCGCCTGGAGGTTCGGGGACCGATGCTCTTCGACGGATACCTGAACCGGCCGGACGCCACCGCGGAGGTCTTCGACGCCGACGGACGGTACCGGACCGGTGACATGGCGGTCGTCGACGGCGCGGGCATGCACCGCATCGTCGGTCGCGAGTCCGTCGACCTGATCAAGTCCGGTGGCTACCGGATCGGCGCCGGGGAGATCGAGACCGTGCTCCTCGGGCACGCCGGCGTCAGCGAGGTGGCGGTCGTCGGCGTTCCCGACGACGACCTCGGCCAGCGGATCATCGCGTTCGTCGTCGGCGACGCGCAACCCGCCGATCTGATCGACTTCGTGGCACAGCAGCTTTCGGTGCACAAGCGGCCCCGCGAGGTGCGGATCGTCGACGCGTTACCCCGCAACGCGATGGGCAAGGTACTGAAGAAGGAGTTGCTGGAGTGGCACTGAGGTTCGACGAGATCTGCATCGACGCCCATGACGCCACCGCGCTCGGCGCGTGGTGGTCGCAGGTGCTGAGCTGGCCACAGGACGTCGACTCCGACGGCGACGTGGTGCTGCACCCCCCGCCCGGCGCGGGACCGAACTGGCTCTTCATCGCGGTGCCCGACGACAAGGTCGTCAAGAACCGCATCCACTTCGACTTCCGGCCCGACGATCAGCAGGCCGAGGTCGATCGGGTCGTCGCGCTCGGTGCACGGCACGTCGACGTCGGTCAGGGTGACGAGTCGTGGGTGGTGCTGGCCGACCCCGAGGAAAACGAGTTCTGCATCCTGGCGGCCAACGACTAAGCTAAGCCTCCTTTGGCGCGAGGGTGCTCCCCGCAAGCGGGGTGCCCCAGTCTGCTGCGCGACACGCCGCTCCCGAGCACAATTCTGCGCACGCTCGCGGACGTGCCTCAGCCCCGGACCAGACCTTCGATGAGGTCCGCGGCGCGTAGCCGTCCCGGCGACGCTTGCAATCGCTGCGACGCCGCCTCCAACCGCGCCCTCAGCGCCTGGTCCGCGATCAGGCGATCGATGGTGCAGTGCAGCTCCTCGTCGGAGAACTCGTAGGTGGAAAGCCTTACCCCGTAGCCGCATTCGTCGATCCGCTGCGCGTTGTCGTACTGGTCCCAGAACAGCGGAAGGACGATCGTCGGCACGCCGAACGTGAACGCCTCGCCGACCGTGTTGTTGCCGCCGTGGGTGATCATCACGTCGCACTGCGGCACTATCGCGGTCTGCGGCACGAACTGCTCGCCCCACATGCGATCGCCCAGGCTGAGCTGGTCGTGAAGGGGTCCCATCGACACGATCACCCGGTGCGGCGTCCGATCCAGCGAGTCGATCACCCGTTGCATCAGAGGCACGTCCATGCAGCCGAGGCTGCCCAGCGACAGGTAGATCAACCTGCCCTCCGCGCCAACCTTCTCGGTGACGTCGAATACGCCGTCGGAGTCGCGGGTCGAGGTGTCGATGCGATGCCACGTGGGACCGAGCGGCCGAGACCGCTGATAGTCCAGTTCGGCGGGGAACATGTAGAGGTTCAGGTAGGGCGACTCGTACTGAAAGCCGTTGTCTGGCAACGGCGCCACGCCGCACTCTTGGTGAAAGGCGTTGTAGCGCTCCAGCAACGGGCCGGTCACTTGGCGGTACTCGGCGCGGAAGTCGTCCCAGCCCTCGCGGTCGTCGGCCGGATACCCCGAGAACACCGGCGCGATGTCGGGATCGGGCAGCTCCAATGGGTTCGCCGACACCACGCGAGTCCACGGACAACCCGCCAGCGCCACCGACGGGAAGCTTGCGACGCAGTCGAGCACGATCGCGTCGGGCCGCAACTCCGACCAGATCTGGGTCAGTCGATCGTGCGAGTACTCGGCGCCCTCGACGAACTCGGCCCAGATGGGCGCCGTCACGGTCTCGAGTTGTTCGATGGTCGGCTTGCGGAATTCGGGCGACGTCACGCGCACGAACTCGGCCCACCCCTCGCCGACGGATTCCCCTCCTTCGGGTGGCGGGGCCAGCCGCATCAGGCGTTCCTCAAAACCGCGGGCCGCCAGTTCGCCCTCGAACGACTCCTCGATGACGAAGACGGTGCGGATGTTCCGCTCGAGCAGGTGATTGCCCAGTGCGACGAGGTTGTTGGTGGGTCCCCAGGCGCCGGGTTCGGGAAAGAGGGCGACAACGGGCCTGACGGGCAGCGTCATACCGGCCGAATCTACGCGGGTGCGGACGCACAGGCGCTTCGAGCCTGGCTCCCAGACTGCGATGCCAGGATGGCCGCGTGCGTGGTCTCCTACGGCTGGCGGTCTGCGTCGGCGTGCTGGCCGCATGTACATCGCCGACGCCGCAACCGCCTCTGGTGCAGGCGCCGCCGATGGGCTGGAACTCGTGGAACTCCGGCATCCCGCTGACCGAGCGGACCGTCGAGCAGACCATCGACGCGATGGTGTCGTCGGGCATGCGCGACGCCGGCTACCGCTACGTCAACCTCGACGCCGGCTGGGCGGCCCCCACCCGCGACGCCGACGGCAACCTGCGCGCCGACCCCGACCGGTTTCCGCACGGCATCGCCGCGCTGGCGCGCTACGCCCATGACCGTGGCATGTACCTCGGCCTCTACCACAGCCCGTTCAACCAGGGCTGCGGGCAGGATCCGCGCATCGGCGCGGCCGGTCACGAACAGGCCGACGCGCATGCGTTCGCCGAGTGGGGCGTCGACTACCTCAAGTACGACTGGTGCCGGCTGGCGGCCGGGCACACCGAGCAGGTGAAGTACTTCATCGCGATGCGAGATGCGTTGCGCGCCAGCGGCCGTCACATCGTGTACAGCATCAACCCGAACAGTTCCGGCGATCCTGTCGCCGGGTCGGAGTACGACTGGTCACGCATCGCCGACGTGAGCCGGGACGGCATCGACCTGGTGCCGGCCTGGGGTGATGCCGACCTGTGGTCGGAGGGTGTCGCCGGTGTCAGCCAGGCGTTCAGCGCCGCAGGCCCGGCGGCGCCGCGCAGCGGCCCGGCCCACGTGAACGATCCGGACATGCTGGTGGTCGGCATTCCGTGGGCCGCGTTCGCCACCAGCCACCCCACGATGACGCTGGGGCCGCCGCGGCCCGATCTGACCGACGCCGAGCAGCGCGCACACTTCTCGCTGTGGGCCATGCTGGCCGCGCCGCTGCTCGCGGGCAACGACGTCCGCTCGATGACCGAGCAGACCCGCGACATTCTGACCAACCGCGACGTGATCGGCGTCGATCAGGATCCGCTGCTGGTTCAGGGCAACCCGCTGCCGGGCGACCCGCGGGTGATCGTCAAGCCGCTGGCCGACGGTGCGGTCGCGGTGGCGCTGTTCAATCGGGACGCCGACCCGGTCCCGATTCGCACCGACGCGACGACGATCGGTCTGACTGCGGCCGACTGCTACGCCGTGCGTGATCTGTGGGCGCACACCGACACGACCACCACGGGAGACGTCGAGGCGACGGTGCCCGGGCACGGCGTCGCGATGCTGAGGGTGACGCCGCACTGCCGGTGACGCGTCAGTTGGCGTGCAGTGCCTCGTTGAGCGTGATGCCGCGTCCGTCGCGGCCGACCACCTCGACTGCGCCAGACAGCGAATTGCGCCGGAATAGTAGGTTGTTCGCGCCCGACAGGTCGCGTGCCTTCACGGTCGAACCATCCGCGGTCGTCACCTTGGTGCCACCGGTGACGTACAGGCCGGCTTCGATCACGCAGTCGTCGCCGAGCGAGATGCCCAGACCGGAGTTCGCGCCGAGCAGGCAACGCTTGCCGACCGAGATCACTTCCTTGCCGCCGCCGGACAGCGTGCCCATGATCGAGGCGCCGCCGCCGACGTCGGAGCCGTCGTCGACCACCACGCCCGCCGAGATCCGGCCCTCGACCATCGACGTGCCGAGCGTGCCTGCGTTGAAGTTCACGAAGCCCTCGTGCATCACCGTGGTGCCCGCCGCCAGATGCGCGCCGAGGCGCACGCGGTCCGCGTCGGCGATCCGGACACCCGCGGGCGTCACGTAGTCGACCATTCGAGGGAACTTGTCGATGCCATAGACCGTGACCGCTCCGCGGCGCCGCAGCCGGGCGCGGGTCCGTTCGAACCCCTCCACCGCACAGGGCCCGTAGTTCGTCCACACCACGTTGGCCAGGACGCCGAAGATGCCGTCCATGCTGGCGCCGTGTGGGGGGATCAGCCGGTGTGATAGCAGGTGCAGCCGCAGGTAGGCGTCGTAGGTGTTGACCGGCTTGTCGTCCAGGGACGCGATCGTCGTGCGCACCACGACTGTGTCGACGTCGCGGTCGTCGTCGTGCCCGGCCAGCGCGGCCAGCTCCTCGGGCACCTCGGCCACCGAAAGGCGATTCGTACCCGACTCACCGTCGGCATCGAGCTCCGGCTCGGGGAACCACGTGTCGAGAACCGTCCCGTCGGCCGCGATGGTGGCCACGCCGACGCCTGATGCAGAAGTCACGGTCAGAGGCTACTGGACTAGCCTCGATAAGCGTGGGCCTGGAATTGCGTGCCGATCCGATCGAGCTGACCGCTGCGCTGGTGGACATTCCCAGCGAGTCGCGCCACGAACAGCGCATCGCCGACGAGATCGAGGCGGCCCTGCGCGACCAGGCCACGGGCTTCGAAGTCGTCCGCAACGGCCACGCCGTGCTGGCGCGCACCAACCTTCGCCGACCGTCGCGGGTGCTGCTGGCCGGGCACACCGACACCGTGCCCGCCGCGGACAACCTGCCCAGCCGGCTCGTAGACGGCGAGCTGTACGGCTGCGGCACCTCCGACATGAAGTCGGGCGATGCGGTCTTCCTGCACCTGGCCGCCACCGTCGCAGACCCGGCGCACGACATCACGTTGGTGATGTACGACTGCGAGGAGATCGATTCCAGCGCGAACGGCCTGGGCCGCATCGAGCGGGAGCTGCCCGGCTGGCTGCGCGCCGACGTGGCGATCCTCGGCGAGCCGTCGGGAGGATTCATCGAGGCGGGCTGCCAGGGCACCATCCGCGTCGTCGTCAGGGCCGCGGGCACGCGATCGCATTCCGCGCGATCGTGGTTGGGCGACAACGCCATTCACAAGTTGGGCGCGGTGCTCGAGCGACTCTCGGGATATCAGCCCCGCAACGTCGACATCGACGGCTGCACGTACCGCGAAGGCCTGTCCGCCGTCCGCATCGACGGCGGGATCGCGGGCAACGTGATCCCCGACGCCGCGTCCGTGACGGTGAACTTCCGGTTCGCGCCGGACCGCAGCGTCGAGCAGGCGCTGATGCACGTGCGCGAGGTGCTCGACGGGCTCGACGTCGACCTCGACCAGACCGACGCCGCGCCGGGCGCCCTGCCCGGTCTGACCAACCCGGCCGCTGCGGCGCTGATCGAGGCCGCCGGGGGACAGGTGCGCGCCAAGTACGGCTGGACCGACGTGGCGCGGTTCGCGGCGCTGGGCATCCCCGCCGTGAACTACGGGCCGGGCGACCCGAACCTCGCCCACCGCGTCGACGAGCGCGTGCAGGTCGATCAGATTACCGCCGCCACCGAGATGCTGCGGAAATATCTACTTGCCTGACGCCGCTAACATGGTTGGCGTACTCGTAGTCGGACAGAGGTGGGCCGCAAACATGCTGGGAGACGACATCTCCGGATAACCCGGAGCTCGTGTTGGTCGTCCATTCCCGATGCCGTGGCTCGATGCCGCGGGCCTCACCGAGAGATCTCTCGCATGTCTGACGTTTCCATCGTTTCCTCACAGCTGTCCTTCGGCTGGCCCGACGACACTGCGCTGTTCGCCGACCTGTCCTTCACCGTCCCCGGTGGCCGCACCGGTCTCGTCGCACCCAACGGTGCGGGCAAGAGCACGCTGCTCAAACTCATCGCCGGCGAGTACCGACCCACCGTCGGCGCCGTCACCGTCGACGGAACGCTTGGTTACCTGCCGCAGACATTGCCCTTCGACGCCGAGCGGACCGTCGCCGACGTCCTCGGCGTCGCGCCCGTCATCGCCGCGCTCGACGCACTCGCCGGCGGCGACGCCTCCGAGGCGGTCTTCGCCGCCATCGGCGACGACTGGGACGTCGAGGAGCGGCTGCGCGCGCAACTCGACCGGCTCGGACTGGCCGGCCTCGCAATGGACCGGCCGTTGGGGTCACTCAGCGGCGGTGAGGTGGTGTCGGTCGGCCTGGCCGCCCAACTGCTCAGGCGTCCCGACGTGCTGCTGCTCGACGAGCCGACCAACAACCTCGACGTCGACGCCCGGCACCGCCTGTACGCCGCGCTCGACCACTTCGCAGGCACCCTGCTGGTAGTCAGCCACGACCGGGTGCTGTTGGACCGGATGAACCGCATCGCCGAGCTGCATCGAGGTGAAATCATCTTCTACGGAGGCACCTTCACGGCCTACGAGAACGCCGTCGGCGCCGCGCAGCGTGTCGCCGAGTCGGACGTCCGCAACGCGGAGTCAATGCTGAAGCGCGAGAAGCGCCAGATGCAGCAAGCCAGAGAGCGTGCCGCGCGACGTGCGGGCACCGCGGCCCGCAACGTCAAGAACGCTGGTCTGCCCAAGATCGTGGCGGGCAAGCTCAAGCGCGATGCCCAGGAGTCGGCCGCCCGATCGGATGACGTGCACGCCAAGCGGGTCGACGACGCCAGGACGCGACTCGACCAGGCCGAACGCGCGGTGCGCGACGACGACGCCATCGTGCTCGACCTGCCCGACACCGACGTGCCCGTCGGCCGCACCGTCCTCGCCGCGCGCGGTGTTCAGATCAGCCGGGGAGGGCGAAAGCTATTCGAGGACAACGGCATCGACCTGGACATCCGTGGCCCGGAGCGGATCGCGCTGACCGGCCCCAACGGCGCGGGCAAATCGACGCTGCTGCGGATCATCACCGGCGACCTGCCGCCGGAGCAGGGCGATGTGCAACGGGCCGACGGCCGGATCGCCTACCTGTCCCAACGGCTGGACCTGCTCGACCCCGACCGCACCGTGGCCGAGAGTCTCGCCGCCTTCGCGCCCAGCCTGACCCACACCAAGCGGATGCATCTGTTGGCGCAGTTCCTGTTTCGCGGCGACCACATTCACCTGCCGGTCGGGGCGCTTTCGGGTGGTGAACGGTTGCGCGCGACGTTGGTCTGCGTGCTCAACGCCGAGCCCGCGCCGCAGTTGCTGCTGCTCGACGAGCCGACCAACAACCTCGACCTGGTCAGCGTGGGCCAGTTGGAGTCCGCCCTGAACGCCTACCGGGGAGCCTTCGTGGTGGTCAGCCACGACGAGAGCTTCCTCGACGCGATCGGCGTGCAACGCCGGATGGTGCTCGCCGACGGCCGGCTCGGTTAGAGCGGCGACTGCTGCGGACGGGTCTGCGCCGGCTCGGCGCGCTGCACCTCCGGCAGCGGTTCGGGGGCCCTGCCGTGCTCGGCGGACTTCCCCGGCTGGGCCTCGTCGCGGTGGACGGGCCGCTCGTCCGAGCCGTCGGGTTTGGGTTCTCTTTCGTCGGCGTGCTCCGGGCGGTCGGCCTTGGCTTCGTCGGCCTTGGGCTCCCCGGACCCGGCGGCACCCGCGGACCCGGCGGCCTGCGTGGCCGACTGCACGATGCCCTGGAGGCCCTGCATAACCTGCTGCGGGAGCTGTTGGAGCCCTTGGGCGAGGCCCTGCAGCGGTTGCGCGATCGGCTGCGCCATCTGGCCGACCTGCTGCCCGACCTGACTGACCATCTGGCCCATCTGGTCGGCACCGCCGCCTGCGCCGGCCGCGCCCGCACGTGCGACACCGCCCGCGCCGCCCGTTGCCCCGGCAGCGCTACCGGCGCCCCCTGCCTCGCTGGCCTGCAGAGCCTCGGCGGCCTTCCTGAGAGCCTCGGCACCCTTTTGGTCGCCCTGCTCGTACATCTGGGCGGCCTTCTGCAGCAGGTCCGAGATGGTCTGGCCGGATGTCGACGTGACCTGCATCGTGCCCTGGCGGCTGCCGAGGACCTGACCCAACGCGGTGCTCACGGCGGATGCGATGGCGCCGTGTGTGGTCTCGACGCCGAGCGCTTCCGGTGCGGCCGAACCCATTACCTGGGACAGGGCGGACACGATCTGATCGTGCACCTGGGAGAAGGTGCGCACGCCGTCGGGCTGGACGTAGAGCGGTTCATTCATGGTGGTTCGCCGATCTCATTCCGGCCAGCCGGGTAGGGCTGGCTCCACGGTTGGTGGTTTGTCGATAATCGTGGTCGCGGGTTTGGCGCGTTCCGCGTCCATGGGGTAGCGATCGAGGCATTGCTCTCGCATGCTGGCTTCTGCTTCCCGTGCGTTTTGTCGGAGCTCATTTACTTGGTCCACCCCATGTCGTCGCCGCCCGCCAGATTTGAGAGGTATTGGGCGATCGGACCTTGCATCTCGGTTGATCCGTCGAAAGGTGCCAACATGTGCCGGCTGAACCAACTTTGGGTGACCTGGTCGCCGAGAGTATCGAGGTTCCCTGCACCTTGGGCGACCGCATAGGAGGCCACGAGATGGATGACCTCGTTGATGTTCTTGGCGTGCAACGCAGGTTGGTCCGCGTCCGGCCGTGCGCCGACGAACACGTCGCGCAGCGGGTCGCCGGGAATCTGGTCGTAGACGGAGATGACCTTGTCCACACTCCGGGGACGAGGGACCCCGCGTCGTGTGCCAGGTCGTACCACGTCCCCCGTGCGTCCATCGCCTTCTTCGCCGCGTCTTCTGCATCGCCGGTGAGATCATATTGGTGAAGGAGTGCGTCGAAGATGTCCCGGATGCTCGTCGGCAGGTTGTCCTTGCCACCGGTCGGCGGCACGTAGCCGTCCTCGCCGGGCTTGATCGATGGATCGACGGAAGTCTTCACGCCTTCCGTGCCGACCCGGTGCAGGGCGTTGGACACCGCCTTGGCATCCTGGAGCGGGAGCTTGTGCAGTGTTACCTCGATCTCTTCTGGAGAACTTGCCGTCCAGCGAATGCGACAACCCGTTCAGGTACGCCCCGCGCTCCGGTGGGACGGTGAGATCGCCCCTGTCCAGAGCGGACTTCTCCCCGGGCGTCAGCGTGGTCGCGTCCTGTAGCCGCTTAAACTCCTCGGGGCTCAGCTGCCCGTCGGCCAGGGATTCCCCGCCTTCGCCGAACGTGGATCGCGCATCCGACCACGTCGACAGGAACGCATCAAGCACGCTCAAGACCGCAGCCCCCTAAATTCCTACCGTCAGCTAATGATCCTAAAGCCGCCAACACGTGCATTCGGGCACCAATTCTGGGATTGGGATCGACGCTGATGTGGCTCACCATCGGCAACATCGCCCTCGTCGCCTTCCTCGCGCTGGCCATCGCGCTCTTGGTCATGGTTTACATGCGCAACTCGCGGAGGAAGGGCTTGCCCCGTTGGGAGTCCTCCAGCCACCTAGACCAAATCCGCGGCGCCATGCCGCCAATGCCGACACCCAAACCGACTCGACGAAGTCGACGCTCTGACGACGACGGTCCGCCACCACGGCACTGACCGAACACCTATTTGCGCGCCCGATCGGCCTGCGCCGCGGCGTCGGATGCCGCGCCCTGCATCCCGATCCCTGCGAACGCTGCCGCCACGGAGTCCAACGCGGCGGCGTCACCGGCGGCCAGTGCACGCCCGTGATCGAGGGCGAGCCTGCCGACCACGCAATCGAGGCTCAGGCGCGCGATGCCGTCGGCCGCGCGCACGTCGCCCAGTCGCACGGCATCGTGCAGCGCGCGCAGTGCCACCGCCGACTGACCGCCCCGCTCGGCCGCGCGGGCGGCTTCCCTGGCTGCGTCGATCGCGCCGTGGCCGTCGCGCCGGGAGGCGCACGTCCACGCCCGGGCCAAGGACAGCTCGGGCGCGAACAGCATCGACTTGAGTCCGTGCCGGGCCTCCGCCCTGGCGAAACTGCGGCCCGCCTCCGCGGTCTGCCCCTGCTGACCGAGCGCGTGTGCCAACAACATCCAGGCCAGTGGACCCCACGAGTACCCCGTCGGAGCCAGGGCCGCGGCGGCTCCACGCAGCAGCGTGACGGCCTGGTCCAGCTCACCTCGGGCGATCAGCACATCGGCTACCAACACCTCGCCGATCGCGCGCCCCGGCTGTTGGCTCTGGGTGTAGTCGAGGAGTCGCTGTGCCAATGTCTGGGCGTCGTCCAACTCGCCGCCCAATAATCGAGCGGTCGTCTGCCCGAAGCCGGAGGTGAACCGGAGCAGGCCGGGATGTCCGGCGGCCAACGCCCGTTCCGCCAACGAGTCGACCTCCGCGAACAGGCCCATCCGTGCCGAACTCAACGCGGCCGCGGCCGATGCCCAGCCGACCGCCGTGTCGTCGGCGTCGGGCGACGCGAGCACCTCGGTGGCGACCTGCATGGCCCGGCTCGGACTGCCTGCGTTCATCGCGAACGTCGCCGACAAGGCATCCAGCGTGGTGCGTGCCGTCGGCGTCGTCACCCGGTTGCGGGTGGTCTGCAGGAACGCCGTCGCCCGCTCCGGCTCGGACAACATCCAGAACTGGTTGGCCGCGCGCGGCAGCGCCCACGCCATCAACTCGGTCTCGGTCAACGCGGCCGGGTCGACGTCGGCGAGCACGGCATCGGCGTCGCGGCCGCGTCCCTGCCAGGCGAGCGCGTAGGCCAGCGGCAGCCTGGCCGCCAGGCCCCCGTCGGCCAACGCCGCCCGCCCGAACCGCTCGCTGAGCTCCAGATCGCCCAGCCGCAGCGCCTCGTCGGCCGCCGCGACGAGGTCAGTGGCAGGCAGTGGCCGGTCACTGTGCAGCGCCAGCATCGCGCGCTGCAACCGCCCGACGACACCCGTTGCGGCGGGCAGCTTCTCGACGAGATCGGTGCGCACGCGTCGTTCCCGGTCGGGGTCCAGTCGGATTCGCGCCGCGCGCGCGAACAGGGGATGGGCGGGCCGTACCTCATCGCCGTCGACCACCACCGCGCCGGCAGAGGTCGCCGTCGGCACCGCGTCGGCACCCGCCAGATCGGCCAGCGCGGCGACGGACAACGGTTCGGAGACGGCGAGGAACTCCAGCACCGCCGACGCCGACTCCGGCAGCCCGGTGACGAACGCGCCCACCTGTTCTTCGAGCTGGCGTGCGTCGTATCCGGTTGGCAGAACGTCGATCTGGGCCACCAGGTGATCGCGCACCAGCGTCGACAACCCGTCCGGCATCGACTCGTCGGAGTCGACCACGAGAATCAACCGCGCCGCGCCGCTGACCGCGAGCTGGTACACCAGCGCCGCGGACAACCTGTCCAGGGCGTGGGCATCGTCGACGAACAACAACACGCCCTCGCCGATGGACTCGCGCGCCGCGCGCAGCACCGCCGCCGTCTTTCCGGTGTCGGCGACCTGGATCAGATCGCCGAACGCAGCGAACGGCACCGCCGACCCGGCGACCGTCCCGGTGACCGTCGCGACGCGGACGAAATCACCGGCGAGATTCGCGACGGCCGCACGGGCCAGTGACGTCTTGCCCACCCCGGCCGGCCCGACGAGCATGGCTCCGGCGCGGCTGCGAACGGCCGCCTCGAGCTGGCCGAGCAACGGTTCCTCCGGCGCGGTCACCCACTGGACAGGCACCGCCGGATCCTATGGTGCGCCCGAGGGGCCGGACCGATGAATGCGCCAAATGTCGGCCGCGCCGATCCCCGGGTCGCTGCGCTCCTGCCCGCCGGGTGCCCGAATCCCGGGTCGCTGCGCTCCTTAAGGTTGGCGATGTGTCAGAAGACGCCGAATTCTCCGAAGCGAAGGACCGCCCGTGGGCGGTGTGCGTCTACTGCGCGTCGGGGCCGAACCATCCCGAGTTGCTGGCGCTGGCGACCGGTGTCGGTGCCGCGATCGCCGACCGCGGCTGGACGCTGGTGTCCGGCGGGGGCAACGTCTCGGCGATGGGCGCGTTGGCCGGCGCCGCGCGAGCGCACAACGGCCGCACGGTCGGGGTGATCCCCAAGGCTCTGGTGCACCGCGAACTCGCCGACGTCGACGCCGACGAACTGATCGTCACCGACACCATGCGCGATCGGAAACAGGTCATGGAGGACCGTGCGGACGCCTTCATCGTGCTGCCCGGCGGGATCGGCACGCTCGAGGAGTTCTTCGAGGCCTGGACGGCCGGATATCTCGGCATGCACGACAAGCCGCTGGTGATGCTCGACCCGATCGGCCACTACGACGGCTTGTTGGCGTGGCTGCGCG
>JAVRPF010000716.1:0-7451 GCA_032162385.1 Mycobacterium sp. | reverse complement strand
CGGCGTCGACGAGCGGGCCGCGCGTTCCGCCTCGACCCCGGACACCTGGGCGCGTGCAGACCAGCACGTCATCGTCATCGGTTGCGGTGAGTCGGGGCTGCTCGCAGGCATCCGGCTCAAGGAGGCGCGAGGTGACCGAAGCGCGGTGGGATGAGACCTCCGCGACCTGGACGGTGGCGACGCGCGGCCGCGACGGCACGCAGTCCTCGCTGACAGCGCGGGCCGTCATCAGCGCCGTGGGCCAACTCAACCGGCCGCACGTCCCGACGATCGCCGGTCAGCACGACTTCGCCGGGCCCGCCTTCCATTCCGCGGAATGGGACCATTCGGTCGATCTGCGCGGAAAGCGCGTCGCCCTCGTCGGCGCGGGAGCCAGCGGGTTCCAGATCGCACCCGCCATCGCAGCCGACGTCGCTCACCTGACCGTGTTTCAGCGCACCGCACAGTGGATGTTCCCCAACCCGAACTATTACGCCGAGGTGGGACCGGGCGTGCAGTGGGCGCTGCGACACCTGCCGTTCTACGGGCGGTGGTACCGGTTCCTGCTGTTCTGGCCCGGCTGCGACAAGGGTTTGGCGGCGGCCCGGGTGGACGCGGACTACCCGGATCAGCAGCGCGCCGTCAGCGAGATCAACGAGATCACCCGAATCATGTTCACCGAGTGGATCACCAGCCAGGTCGGCGACGACCAGGACCTGCTGGCCAAGGTGGTGCCGGACTACCCAGCCACCGGCAAGCGCACGCTGCAGGACAACGGCAGCTGGTTGCGCACTCTGACTCGCGACGACGTCGAGTTGGTCCGCACGCCCATCACGCACATCGAAACGGACGCCGTGGTGACCGAGGATGGTGTGCGGTGTCCCGCTGACGTCATCGCGTACGCGACCGGGTTTGCCGCCAACAAGCTGCTGTGGCCGATGGCGATCGTGGGGCGCGACGGTAAACCCCTCGGCGAACGGTGGGGCGAACGACCGTCGGCCTACCTCGGCATCACGGTGCCCGGCTATCCGAACTTCTTCTGCATGTACGGCCCCGGCACCAACCTGGCAAGCGGCGGAAGCCTGATCTTTCACTCCGAGTGCCAGATGCGTTACATCACACAGTGTCTGGAGCATCTGATGGCCTCGGGGCATGGGTCGATGGAACCCCGCCAGGACAGATGCGACGACTGGGTGCGCCGCAGCCAGGACGAGATGCGGAAGATGGTGTGGTCGCAGCCGTCGATCGAGCATTCGTTCTACAAGAATGCACATGGCGAGGTATACACGCTCAGTCCGTGGCGACTCGTCGACTACTGGGCGTGGACCCGGGAGCCCAACCCGGACGACTTCGTATTCCGTTAGGCCAGTTCCCAGTTCATGTTCTTGGCGAACACGCGCCCGTCATCGGATAGCGTTCCCAGCTTCTGGCTGCGCTGGACGTACTCCTGCACCATCGGCAGGAAGTTCATCGGGTTGTAGGCGTCTTCCTCGTTGTGCCACAGACCGTCGCCGCCGTACCGCAGGATGGTGATGCACGGCCGCTCGATGATGCTGCCGTCGCCAGGATCCTTCATCCGATTCATGATTTCGCTGAACACCCAGCCCTTTTCGACGTCGACCGAGTACCACGTCACGGGGTAGAACGGCATCTCGCTGCCGGGGAAGACGCTCATCGTCTTGGTGATCCACTCACGGATCTGTTCGCGGCCGGCCATCTTGCCGTAGACGTGCTCGAGGTAGGTGGCGTCCTCGGTGAACAGGTCGCCGTAGCGGGACCAGTCCCACGTCTCGCCGATCTCGACCACCACCTGCTGGTGATGCTGAAACGTCTCCTCGATCTCCTCGCGTGACCATCTACTCGTCGAAGACCCCATGGAGACGCTCCTTCGTGTTCGCGGCGGAAACTAGAACCTGTTCTACCAAACGGGACACTGCGGCGGAGCCGAATTCAGGACACGGCGGCAAAGCCGAATTCAGGACACCGTCAACGTCCGGAGCCGGGGTCACAACACGGTCCATGGCACCTGTTGGCCCGTCAGGACGAAGGCGTGCATGTCCTCGCCGACGTCGGCGACCCGGCGGGCGTCGCTGAAGTACGGCCGCAGCCCCTCGGGCTCACGTCCGACGTAGAGCACCACGTCGTGGTCGGCGGGTGGCGGCGGGAAGTAGCCGTAGCTGCGGTTGGTGCTGTACGACGTCGGCAGCTGGTACTTCGGGGCGACGCCGTCGAGGAACGCCGCCACGATGTAGGACTCGCCGACGATGACGGTTCGGTCCCGCTTCGCGGCGGGAAGGGCGTGATAGACGTCTGCGGTGCGCCGCGCGATGTTCTCGCCAACGTCGGAGCGGGTGATCGACACCGACACCACCAGTGCGCCGACCGCGACGGCCATGGCGGCCAGCCACGCCGGCCAGACCACACCGAGGGATCGGTAGGCCCGCAGTTCCTCGGCCCGAAGCAGTCGCACTAGTCCGTACAGCCCGAGCACCATACTGGCGAGGCCCGCGAACACCAGCAGCTGGATTGCGATGCCCGGGCGGCCGCCGTACAGGGCCTCGGCCTCACCCGCGACGACGGGTGTCATGCGCAGTTGCGGTCACCCGTGCAGGTGCTGCCAGATCAGGGTCGGCGCGGCGATCAGCGCCGCGAGCGCCGCCCCCGCCCAGAGCAACGGTCGGCGGAGTAGGTCCCGCGGTCCACAGATCGCCCCCGCCACGAGCAACACCAGGCACAGCAGCATCACCTGAAAACTTCGCCATGGCGGTCGCGATCACCAGGCCGAGCACGAGGAGCAAACGATCGTCGCGGACCGCTGCCATCGAATCAGTAACCACACCAGCAACATCCATTGCATGGGTTCCAGTGCGTACGGCGTCAACCAGTGCCCCGCCAAGGTCGTCCACAGGCCGGTGACATGGGCCGCAGCCGGTGAAAATCTATGCGCGACCGTCGCATCCGAGTTCGCGGGCGTCAGCCCCGCCACCACCACGCACCTGCCGTGACCAAGACCGCCGGCAACCTCAACGCGATCAGCGAGCCCGGAGCGAGGGCGTCGGCGAGCGCGGCGCCCGCGGGCGTCAGCGGCGGTTGGTCGGCGGAGCCCCAGTCCAGGTGGTACCGGCCGATGGCCAGCATGTACACCTCGTCGAACCAGTAGCCGGCCCCGAACGCCGTTGCCGTGCAATGCAAGAGTGCGACCCCACGCCTGCGATGCCGAGTACGCCGCGAGTGGCGAAGGGAGGCAGCGGCTGCCCGTCGTCAACCATTGAGCCCAAAGCTAGCGTGTCGATCTCGAACGGCCGGTAACGCACCCCCCGTCG
Source organism: Mycobacterium sp. (assembly GCA_032162385.1). Classification (GTDB taxonomy): domain Bacteria; phylum Actinomycetota; class Actinomycetes; order Mycobacteriales; family Mycobacteriaceae; genus Mycobacterium. Next base: position 4,149 of record JAVRPF010000716.1, on the reverse strand, counting down.
ACACCGATAGCGGAAGTAGGGGTCACATAAGGGGTACAGGAATGAAGGTGACCTTGGACGTCGAAGCAGGTGGGTAGCCACCAACGTCAATCGTCACCGGGTAGGAGTGACACGATGAAGCTGATCAAGGTCGTGGCGACCGCCATGATCGTGGGCGGGTTGGGCTTCGGCTCGGCCGGCATGGGTGCAGGAGTGGCGACCGCGACACCGGCCGCGCCGATTCCGTTGAAACCGGGACACGGGAACGACGACTTCTGTCCGCCGGTGTGCGGTGACGGCAGGGGGCCGAACCACGGCAACGACGATTTCCGCGGCCCCGATTTCCGCGGCGGCGATTTCCGTGGCCCCGATTTTCGCGCGCCCGATTTCCGCGGCGATGACAGGGGTCCGTGGTGGGCAGGCAACCGCCACGACTGGTGGGACGACCGCAACGGCCCGCCGCCGTGGGGTTGGGGTCCGCCGCCTCCGCTGCAATGGAACGGTGGTCCACTCCCGCACGACATCAACTACTGGGGCTACAACGTCAACCCGGTGTGGATCGACGGTCCCCGGCAGTGGGGGATCTGGCTGTTCGGTCTCTGGATCCCGATCTTCGGCGTCGGCTTCAACTAACCGTTGGCAGGTCGGCTTCGGCTCAGGCTTCGACGACGGCCTTGACCCGCTCCAGCGTCTTGCGCATGTCGCGGATGTTGCGTCGTCGTCGAAGCTGACCGCCGAACAGCCCGAACACGGTGGTGAACAGCCCCTCGCTCATCCGGAACGACTCCCGGAACGACTCGGTGACGTCGGTGCCGCCCTCCACCGGGGCGAAGCGGTAGTGCCAGTTGTTCACCGGCCGCTCGCCGAGGAGCACCTCGAAGCCGAACTCGCGACCGGGCTCGCACGCCGTCACCCGGCACGTGGTCCAGTACACCGGCCCGATCTCGTTGCGCTTGACGTGGCCGCGGAACTTCGCGCCCAACGCGGGCCCCGTTGCGCCATCGAGCCATTCGGCCTCCATGACCTCGGGGGAGAACTTGCCGGTGTTGCGGACGTCGGCCACCAGATCCCAGATCTGCTGCGCCGGCGCCGCAATCGTGACCGTCACGGCTGCGTCCATCACTAGGGCTGCTTCTGCAGTCGCGCACAGGTGGTGCGGTAGCCCGGGCCGTGCTCGGCGTAGCAGTAGTCGAGGGTGACGGGGTCGATGAGCGTGAACGTGTACGTGCCTTCGTCGTCCGCGCCGGAGATGATCGTGCCGTCCGGGGTGAACGCCCCGACCAGCGGGTCCGACACGTCGCCCTCCGGCGTCGTCCGGCTCAGAGAACCCTTGAACGTCCAGCCCGTTTGGTCGGTGACGGTCAGCGTCGCTTCACCGTTGCGGTAGCCCTCGGTGCTCGCGATGCGCTCGCGGTGCCCGGTCCACATGCCCATCAGGTTGGGGTTGTCGGCGTTGGCCATGGCAGCGGCGCAAGTGCGCAGACCGACGCTGCGGCGGCGACGACCACTGCCGCCCTGACGAGGTTCGTTCGGTGAGTCACTCGACCTTCTTTGATGCTGTCTCCACTGCGGGTTAACATTTCGGGGTTCAGCGCGGCTTGGCGGTCGACGGTGGCGCCTGGACCTCGGGGCTGAGCGTGTAGACGTGATCGGGGCTGACGATCTTGGTGATCGCGTTCGCGAGTGCCGTGCTGGGTTCGCCGCCGCCCGCGGGTATGTCGGTGTTGCTCATGATCACCAGCGTCATCTGCTTCTCGGCAAGGTGGACCGCCACCGTCTGGTAGCCGGGCAGGCTGCCGTTGTGCCCGACCCAGCCGGCCAGGTCGAAGATGCCCAGCCCGTATCCGTCCTGCGGGGGTAGCGGCGGTGCGTTGGCGGTGTCCAGACGTTGCCGTTGCGTCTCAGGGGACAGCAACGTGCCTGCGGCCAGCGCGTCTGCCCAGACGCGCATGTCGTCCAATGTCGAGATCATCGCCCCGGCTGCCCAGCCCCAACTCGGGTTCCAGTCCGTCGCCGTGACTTCCTTGTCCTCGGCGTCCAGGGTGTAGCCCTGCGCGTGCGGATCAGGGAATGCGTTGTCGGTCGGAAAGCTGGTGTGGCCCAACTTCAGCGGATCAAGGATGTGGTCGCGGACGTAGTCGGGCAGCGGCTGGCCGCTGACCTTCTCCACGGTCAATCCCAGCAGGACCGTGTTGGTGTTGCAGTACTCGAAGCCCTGGCCTGGCTCGAAGTCGTTGGGCTCGGAGAAGGCGAAGTCGAGCAGTTCCCGCGGCGTGAACGGGCGCTTCGGATCGCCATACAGCGCCTTCTGGAAACCCTCGGTGGCGCTGTAGTTGTGCAGGCCGCTCTGCATCCTGGCGAGCTGGCGCAGGGTGATCTGGTCGCCCTTCGGCACGCCGTCGACGTATCTGGCGATCGGGTCGTCGAGCTTGACCTTGCCCTCGTCGACGAGTTGAAGCATGCCCGTGATCGTGAAGGTCTTCGTGACGCTGCCGATCCGGTGATAGAAATCGGGCTTCATCAGCGCGCCGGTGGCCTTGTCGGCGACCCCGAACGCGCGGACGTACTGGCCGTCGGGCCCCCACAGTCCCACGATCACGCCAGGCACGTTGACGGCCTTCATCACGTCGTTGATCGCGGTGTCGAGGTGCCCGGCGACCGCCGGGTCGATGTCCTTCTCGGCCGCGGCGCTCGTCGTGGTTGGGGAAGCGCTGGACGAGGAGGATGACGACGACGGCTCGCCCGTGCAACCCGCCACCAGTAGCGCCAATACGGCCACGGCCGCAGACCATCGGAGATTCGCCGTCATCTGATCCCGTCGTGTGATTGGTCGTCGTCGGTCACATTATCGGTGCGGCACTGCCGCCAGAGTGGATATGGCGTTAACTGTCAAGGGTGACGCTCGACATCGGTTGTGGTGATGGCTTTCTCACGGGAGCGGAACTCCGGCGATGAAGATCCGCTTCGGCGTCGGTCTGGGTGCGGACACCGGACCCGCGATGCTGCCCGACGTCGTCGATCGCCTCGAGGCGCTTGGCATCGATTCGCTGTGGTTCTCCGAGCTGGTGTACTCCGAGGCGGTCGATCCGTTCGTCGGGATGGCGTACGCCCTGGCCCGCACGCGCAAGCTCAAGGTCGGGACGTCGGTGGTGGTGTTGCCCGGACGCCACCCGGTTCTGGTGGCCAAGCAACTGGCCTCGCTGGCCGCACTGGCGCCGCGGCGGGTGCTCCCCGTATTCGGCCTGCGCTCCGCCATACCGGCCGAACGGCAGCTCTTCGTGGTACCCGACGGACAACGCGCCGCGGTATTCGACGAGTCGCTGAGGCTGCTGCGCTCCAGCCTCGAATCGGACTCCTCGTTCTCGGGTGACTTCTTCAACGTGACGTCGGTGGCCGTCGCACCGCGACCGGACCAGCCGCTGGACATCTGGCTGGGCGGCTCCGCGCCCGCGGCGTTCCGGCGCATCGGTCGTCTCGCCGACGGGTGGCTGGGCAGCTTCCTCACCCCGGCCGAGGCGCAACGCGGCCGCGAGCAGATCGAGGATGCCGCCGCCGAGTTCGGCCGCGCAGTCGAACCCGATCACTTCGGGATCAACCTCGCGGTGAGCGACGGCGGGCTGCCCGCCGAGCTGATCAGCGCCGTGCGACGGCGCAGGCCGGACGTCGATCCGGAAGAACTCGTCGCCGACGGTTGGCCGCAGTTGCACCGCAGAATCGACGAGTACCTGGCGGCCGGGTTGACCAAGTTCGTGATCCGTCCCGTTGGCGAGAACGACATCGACGGGTTCATCGACCGGTTCGCCGCCGAACTTCTGCCACGGGAGAACTGACCACCCACCCGGTGAACCCGACGGCCCGCCGATTCGTGTCATGGATGGCTGCTCCAGTCCGATCCGGTAGGGAGATGACGCGATGTCCGCTGCGAGGTTTCGACTGCGCGGGTGGTTGGTCCTGGCGATGGTTGCCGGAATCGCCGCCCTCGTGCTGGGAAGTCCACCGACGGCACTTGCCGATGACCGCCAACAGTTCACCGGGACCACTCTTGCGGGCCAGCCGTTCGACGGTTCGAGCCTCGCCGGCAAACCCGCGGTGCTGTGGTTCTGGACGCCGTGGTGCCCCTTCTGCAACGCGGAGGCGCCGTCGGTCAGCGCGGTGGCCGCCGCCAACCCG
>JAVRPF010000715.1:0-5775 GCA_032162385.1 Mycobacterium sp. | reverse complement strand
CCATCACCCGCGACGAAAGGTTAGCTAGCTGATGACGGCAGAGAACGTGGTGGACCCCACCACTGCACACGGCGGCGACGCGCCGGAGCTGAAGCGCACACTCGGGTCCTTTCAGGTGTTCGCGATCTCGTTCGCGTTCATCTCGGTGGCGGTCGGCATCTTCGCGTCCTACGACAACCTCCTCGGGACCGCCGGACCGGTCGGGATCTGGCTGTGGGTCATTGCCTCGGTCGGGCAGACGCTAGTGGCCCTGGTGGTAGCCCAGTTCGCCGCTCGCATCGCGCTCAGCGGGTCTTCCTACCAATGGGCCTCCCGGCTGGCCAACCCGAAGATCGGCTGGCTGTTTGGGTGGCTCACCTTCTGGTACCTGGCGACCGGCGTGGTCGCGATGGACGACGCATTGTCCAGTCAGGCATTCATGCCGCTGCTCGGCTTGCCGGAGAACGAGGACACCGCGCGAATGATCACGGTGGCGGTCTTGATCATTCAGGCCGTGCTGGTGATCGCCTCGACCCGTCTGCTCGGCCTGATCACCTCAGCGGCGGTGGGACTCGAATTGGCCATCGTCGTGGTGCTGGTGATCGCCCTGGTCGCCGTCATGCTGTTCACCGGCAGCGGCCACGTGGAGAACCTCACCTCCCGAGGTATCACCTCCGATGCACCCGACTACTTCGGCCTCGGCGGCGGGTTGATGGCCGGGATGCTCATGGGTCTGCTCACACTCATCGGCTTCGACTCGGCGGCGAACCTCGCCGAAGAAGCCAAGGACCCCTTTCGCAGCGTCCCACGCGCAATCGTGTCATCGGTCGTCGCGGCAGCAGTGTTGGGCGTTGCGTTCCTGATCGCGCTCACTCTGGCCATCAAGGACATCCCTGCAGTGAGCGCCAGCGGGTCACCGGTAGCCGCGATCATCCGCAGTCAGCTCGGAGCGGTCGTCGAGCGAATACTGTTGGCAGGACTGTCGTTTGCGATGTTCGGTGCCGGAATGGTCGTCATGGCTGCGTGTGCACGGCAGGTGTTCGCGATGGCGCGTGATAGACGCTTCCCTGCGCACGGGCTGATGCGGAGGGTCAACCCCAAGACGCAGACGCCGGTTCCGGCAACGATCCTGATCGTGGTCATAGGTGTCGTTTTGATGCTCGCGCTGCCCGGACAGGCCCTGCTGCAGCTCATCCTCGGGGGCACGATTCTGCCTGCACTGATCTACGGCGCAATCGTGATCCTCTACCTTGTGGTGCGGAAACGGTTGGAGCACAAAGAGGGCGGGTTCAGTCTGGGCCGCTTCGAGCTACCGGTCGCAATCGCCGCGCTGATCTGGGTTGCGGCTGCACTGGTCTTCCTCGTCACGCCCGGCGACGCCACCATCCCGTCGCTGGTCGTCCTAGGCCTGATCCTCGCAGGCGGTATCTACTTCGCGTACATGATGATCTTCAACCGCGAGGTCCTCGACACGGAGTCGGTCGATGTCGACGCCATCGCGCCTGCGCCTGAGTTCCCCTAACGACGTCCACCGCTGCGACTGGCCGGATATTCGGTGCGAACCCTGACTATCCGGCGGCCAATCCGAGATTTCGATGACGGCAACCCCTGCACGAATCCAGCCACAGAAGAGGTATCTGCAATGTCGACCGATGCACCGCCCATCGAAAGCATTCTGCTAGCCGCCGTTTTTCCCGATGTCGAAATTGCGGCCCGCGTGGCCGACATCGGCCCCGATGTCGTCGCCGGGGCGGTGCTGGCCGAGGTGGCGAGTAGGGCCGCTCTGCTGTACGGCCCAGCGGAAAAGATGGTCGTTCAGTGTGACCTCGGCTTTGGCGATGAGCGCCTAGGCTACCTCCTTACCCTGGGCGATGGTGACCCTCGTCTTGAGAAAGGTTGGGACGGGCAGGCTTCCGCGACTGTCCGGCAGGACCTAGTGGACCTGCTGCGCGAAGTCTTCGGTCCGATAGGACATTACGGCGCTACCCGCGAGCTTTTCGCAATCCAACTTGCCGATGTCGAATATTCCGCGCCCATCGCCGCCGGGGTGCGGCAGATCGTCGCTGCGATGTCGCAGCGCCCGATGAATGTGACCGACCTCGCCGTCCGGTTCGGCTCAGACAAATGGGGTGGGCGCTGGTATACGCCGCACTACCAGAAGTACTTTGAGCCGTACCGCGAGCAAGCGGTGAAGGTGCTTGAGATTGGAATCGGCGGCTACGACTTGCCTGACGCCGGTGGTGAGTCGCTGCGGATGTGGAAGCACTATTTCCGGCGGGGTCTGATCTACGGAATGGACATTTATCCGAAGCCCGGGGTGGCGGAGAGCCGGGTGCATGTTCTACAAGGTGATCAGGGTGACGAACAATTCCTCGACTCGATGGCCCGCGAACTTGGACCCTTCGACATCATCATCGACGATGGCAGTCACATCAGCCACCACATCATTGCCTCGTTCAATGCGTTGTTCCCACACGTGAAGCCGGGCGGCCTCTACGTCATCGAGGATCTGGCCTCTTCGTACTGGCCAGGCTGGGGCGGCGATGCCGACCCGTCGGCCCAGTACAGGTCCATGGAGATGATCAAGAACCTGTTGGACGGCCTGCACCATTCGGAGCAGATACGGAATGCCGACGACGAGCCTTCGGCCACCGAGTCGACGGTCACCGGGGTACACGTGCACCACAACCTCGCCATCATCGAAAAAGGCCTCAATACCGAGCAAGGAGCGCCGGAGTGGCTGCGGACCATCGACCACGCAAGCGCATATGCCGACGGATGACGGCCTAACGAGCTTCCGGTCGCACTGACCGGCTACGGCGACGCCGATTACGCGGGGGGCACTTCGTAACTCGCCAGTGAGGACAGATCGTGGACCATCCAGACGTTCGGCTCTAGGTAGGTGCCCTGGTCCGCCTCGCGGTCGACGGCAAGCGGGGAAAGCCCGCCCGGAAATACGTAGTCACCCGACTCGGGGAACGCCATCCCGAGCCACGACTCCCACTCCCCGATCGTCCCGTCGATCCGGTAGGACCCGAGCATTGCCGGTCCCATGGTCGCGCCAATACGTTCGTGTAGCCGGAGCCACGGGTCAAACAGCGACCCATCGTCGCGACGCCAGGTCATGTACTGCTCGATTGGCGTAATCGGGTAGCGGTCCTTCCACGTCGGACGGACCGGCGCGATCAAGTGCTCGAAGCCGTGTCGGGTGGCAATCGTCCCCATCGACCTGAGGATCTCGGCGGCCAGGCCAGTTCCGCGTCCGCCCGTAGGAATCTCGGCGGCAATGGCGCACAGAGTATTGAACGGTTGGCCTGTGTCGTGCCGGTTGAAGGCATCGGTGATCGTCGCGTCGATACCGTCGGAGAGTCCGGACATCGTGCCGTCCCACAAGCACGGCACCGTGTGCGCCTCGGCAACCACCTTGCCGGTCTGCTCATCGCACATCGCGAATTGAAACTCCGGCAGATCGTCGGTAAGTCGCGGCCACAACCGGCGGTAGGTGTCGCCCTGGAGGTTGAACTCCGGCCAAATATCTGTGTCTGGAATCGCTTGCTCTCGCAGGTCTGGCTGTTCCGCCAGGGTTACCGCCACGTAGCTCACTCGCGGGAGCGTACCCGGACGACGAGGAGGGTGGATGCAGGATCGTTCAGGATGCCAATCTCGAATGATGCGAGCGCAGTCCCCATAACCACGAAGCACCAAACTATTGAATGCCCTCGTTCAAACCCCCACCTTCAGCCGTCGCAACACTCACAAGGTTGAGCAGCAGCGGCGTTCCCACTGACGGGAGCCGAACGAAGAAGACGTTACAGCAGATGCTGTATCCAGAAAAAGATGTATAGATGCCCGTCTCGAAAACGATGGGTTGCTGAGACTGCGACGACTCGCCGACCCGGCGCGCCAGTTCCAGGCTGAACCGCACAGCAGGCTGTCTTGAAAACCCGTCTCAAAACCAGTAGTATCAAAACTGAGATCGCGACGGGATTATGAGACAGGAGCAACGGATGGCCACCATCGGGTACGCGCGGGTCAGCACCACCGACCAAAACCCCCAGCTACAACTCGACGCGCTCCACGATGCCGGGGCAGCCCGCGTCTTCACCGACCACGGCGTCAGTGGATCGACGGCCACCCGCCCGCAGCTTGATGCCTGCCTCGACCACCTCCGGGAAGGTGACGTCCTCACGGTGTGGAAACTCGACCGGCTTGGACGCAACACGCAACACGTGCTCGCCGTCGTAGACGAGCTGACTTCTCGCGGCATCGGGTTCCGCAGCCTCACCGAAGGCCTGCACACCGACGGGCCGATGGGCAAGGCCATGCTCACCATCATGGCCGCCTTCGCCCAACTCGAACGCGACACCATGATCGAACGGACCCGCGCCGGGCTGGCCGCCGCAGCAGCCAACGGGCGCAAGGGCGGACGCCCACGCAAGGTCGACGACGCCGATGCCACGAAGGCGCGCAGCCTCCGGGATAAGGGCATCACGGCCACCGACATCGCGAAGATGTTGGGCGTCTCCCGCGCCACCGTGTACCGCTACTTCTCCGACGCCGCGTCTGTCCCTGTCTGATCTTCCTGGAGTTCATCGGACGCCGGTCGCTTCACCACATCGGGTATGAGGTCCCGGTGAACCCGGTTCAGGTAGTCGAGGCCAGCGTCTTCGTCCGACGTCGCCGCCAGGGCGTCCTTCAGGTATTGGTGGCGATGCTCCGCGTCGTCGAGGACTTCGGCCCAGGAGCGGACGAAGACCCTGTAGTTCGGGGCGATCAGCGCGCAGCCACGTGGGTTGCCGGGGGTGCGCAGCTTCAGGTCAACGTAATTGTTGTAGTCCTTGCCGATGAGCCAGAAGGTCCAAGTGACGTCGAGCTGGTTGAACTGAATGTCTTCGGTGATGGCTATCGCATACGCCTCGATCTGATCAAGCTCCGGCTTGCCCAACGTGACAGCCGGTCGCTTCAGCTCCACCACCAGGTACTCGCGGCTCTTCGAGTAGGACGAGGCGCTCGCCGACAGCACCATGTCCGGGATGAGCACCGATCCCTCCGCCAGCGACTGCGGCATGGCGTCGGCGTACTCGACGTCCTCTCCGAGCGCCGCGAGGTGCTTGACTAGGACGCGCCGGAGGGTCTCGTCGCTCGCCGTCAGGGTCCACTCGTCACCGAAGAGCCACGATTCACGCTCAAGGATCTTGTGAAGTTGCCGCCGCTCGGTAGTGGCTTTCTGGGCTTCGGCGTCGAACACGATCGTGCGGAGACCAGCGAGGAAGTCCAGTCGGTTCAAGATGCTGTGGCTCGAAGTGATGATGCGCTCCAACGTCGTCCGTTCGAAGAGTGATGCCATCTCCTGGATGCGCTCTTCCGGCAGGCGCAAGACTTCGCGCAGCACCTTCTGCACCGCCGACGGGTCCGTCTCCACGGCGACCCTCATGAGTTGCATGCTGAAGCGGCGTTGCTCTACGTCCATCTTTTCGAGGACGGGCGTTGCGGCGGTTGCGACGATGTCGAATGCCTTGCGGATGATTCTCTCGGGAGCCGTCTTTGGCTCCGCTTCGTACGGGTACGTCTTCTCGGCCTTGAAGTCCGCTACCGCCTCGGCTCGGCGTTCAAGGTCCCTCTGCCTCAACTGCTCACGTACGGCCTCACGACCGGCCTCCAGTACCTTGGCCCCGAGATCGTCGCCGCCGAGGATGGCCAGTGTCGCACTCGTGTCCTGATACTTGAAGCCGTCCCAGCAGACGTAAGCGGTGAAAATGATGTCCCTGGAGGGCAATTCGGCAGGGATGTCTAGTA
>JAVRPF010000714.1:0-10321 GCA_032162385.1 Mycobacterium sp. | reverse complement strand
GGAACGTGAGAAGCACGTAGGTGTAGATGACGCCACCAACACCGAAGAAGATCAGCAGTGGCTTGCGTCCGACCCGGTCGCTGATGAGGCCGCCAACGGGCTGCAGCAACATCAGGAAGATCAGTCCCAGCAGGTTGACCCACGTTGCCGTCAGCGCCCCGATTCGTCACAGTGACAACTTTGACGGTGAGAGGCCAGTCGATCACGCCGACAACGCATCTCGCTCGCCGACCGTGTTCGACAGTTTGCCGATGAGGTCGACCTCGACGTCGACTGTGTCACCGACACACATGGGCCCGACGCCCGCAGGACTGGCGGTGAGCACGACGTCTCCGGCCTGCAGGGTGATCCAGCGGGTGATCCAGACCAGCAGCTCGACGACGCCGAAGATCATGTCGTCGGTGCCGCAATCCTGAACGATCCTTCCGTTGAGCCGCGTCGTCAGCCGCAGAGCTTGTGGATCGTCGATCCCGGTCTCGATCCAGGGACCCAGCGGACAGAAGGTGTCGAGGCTCTTTGCGCGGGTCCACTGGCCGTCGGCTCGCCAGTCGCTGGCGGTGACGTCGTTGGCGCAGGTGTAGCCGAGCACGTGCCGCGCGGCGTCGCCGGGTCGGAGATCTCGTGCGGTACGCCCTATAACGACCGCGACCTCGCCCTCGTACTCCAGCCGTTCGAGCCCGGGCGGGTAGGCGATCGTGTCCGACGGCCCAGCGAGCGTATTCAGTCCCTTCAGGAACATCGACGGCTGGCTGGGGCGCGGTCGGCCGAGTTCGGCGAGCTGACTGGCGTAGTTGCTACCGGCGCAGACGATGACTCGGGGCGTGCACGGGTTCACCAGTGTCACGTCGGCGAGCGACGTGATCCGCCGCCCCGCAGCGGGCATGTCGAACCCGCCTTCGAGAGCCAGCACGTCGTCGCCGTCCAGTACTCCGTACCGTGGGCGGGATTCGTGCCCATCAGTGAAGCGGATTATCCGCATCGCGTGTCGCTCCTCTGACCGCCGAGACCAATGCTTCAGCAACGAGTTCCACGGGATGCCAGGCTGATCGGTCGGTTCCGTGGAAGATCTGTTCGCGGCACGACGTTCCGGTCGCTGCGACGATCGTGGTCCGCCCTGCAGCTTCGATTGACGGAAACAGCCGATCGGTGCCGACCTTCATCGAGATGTCGTAATGCTCGGCTTCGTAGCCGAACGATCCGGCCATGCCACAGCAGCCCGCGTCGATCTCGACCACCTCAGCGCCCGGGATGCGGCGCAGCAGCGCCACGGTGGCGGCCGTCCCGACTTCAGCCTTCTGGTGGCAGTGGCCGTGGTAGAGGATCTTCCGGCCTGCCAGCCACGAGTCGGGAGCCAGGATGAGGCGCCCGTCGTCGATGGCCTCGCCGAGTAACTCCTCGACCTGCCGAACCCGGGCCGCGACCGCTTTCACCTTCGGGTCGCCGGGCATCATCGAGGCGTGCTCGTCGCGCAGGGTGAACAGGCACGACGGTTCGCATCCCACGATGGGCGAGTCCGCGACGGTGCCGTCGTGCAGCTGCGAGACCAACGCCTTTGCCTTAGCGGTGGCCTCGTCGACCAACCCTTTCGACAGGGCCGAGCGCCCGCAACATCCCGCGCTCGCGAGGTTGACGTTCCATCCCGATCGTTGCAGCAGGCCAATCGCGGCGCGCCCGATGTGCGGTTCGGTGAACGAGGTGAACGAGTCGGCGAGGAAGTTGACCGTTCCGATGCCGGTGGCGGGCTGGCCGCGGCGGCCGTTAGTGGCGTACCAGCGGATGAGGTTACGGAACTTGTATTGCGGCATGGGCCGCTGTGGAGCGATGCCAATCGCCCGCGCCATGACCCGGCGCGCCAGCCGGTTGCGGCCGGCCCGGTTTGCAACGGGACCCAGTGCCGACCCGAGGCGGTTGAGCTCGCGGATGGAACCGAAGATGCGCGAACGCAACGGCACCCCGTGTTCGTCGTGGTAGTGCGAGAGTGTCTCGCTCTTGAGCTTGGCCATGTCCACACCGAGCGGGCATTCCGTCTTGCATGCCTTACACATCAGGCACAGGTCGAGGATCTCGTGCAGGCGTTCGCTGCCAAGCGCCGCTTTCGGGTCTGGTTCGGAGAGCGCTTTCACCAGCGCGTTCGCCCGCCCGCGAGTCGCGTGTTCCTCTTCGCGGGTGGCGATGTACGACGGGCACATCACCCCGGTCGTGCTCTTGCGGCACACACCGATGTTCATGCACCGATCGGCGGCACCGCGCATGCCGTCGAGGAGCTCGAAGTCCAGGCGGGTCTGCAGCAGCGGTGCCGGCGGGAGGTTAGCGTCGCGTAGGTTCTCGGTCATCCGCGGCGCGTCAACGATCTTGCCGGGGTTCATCCGCTGATCGGGATCGAACAACCGCTTCACGTCGCGCATTGCTTCGTAGAGTTCATCGCCGAAGATCTCGCGGTTGAACTCGCTCCGGGCGAGCCCGTCGCCGTGTTCGCTGGAGTTGACACCGCCGAATTCCTTGACGAGATCTTTGATCCGTTCGGCGACCGCGCGCATCCGGACGATTTCGTCGGGTCGGCTCAGATCAACGAACGGCCTGATGTGCAGGCACCCGACCGAGCAGTGTCCGTAGAAGCCGGCGTTCATGCCGTACTCGTCGAGGATCGTGGCGAATCGCGCGGTGTACTCTGCCAGCACCTCCGGCGGAACGGCGGTGTCCTCGACGAATGCCAGCGGGCGGTTGGAACCCTCGCTGGCCGCCATCAACAGCCCCAGGCTCGATTTGCGCACCTTCAACAGTGCGGATTGCTGTGCGGCGGTGACCAGGCGCAGCGTGTGGTAGCCGTGGCCGTTCTGGTGCCAGAGGTCGATCAATCCGTCCAGGCGGCTGAGGACGTCTTCGAGGTCGTCACCGGTGAACGAGACGAACAACAGGGCGGCCGGGTCGCCGACGAGGTTGTCGCCCAGGCTGGCGTACTCGATCTTCTGCCGCGACAGATCGAGAATCGTCTTGTCCATCAACTCGACCTGCGCCGGGTCGCAGGAAAGGGCGTCCGCGGTGGCCTCGATCGCCTTCTGGGTGGTGTCGAAGTGGCCCACCGCGTAGACCGTGTGCTTGGGTTTGGGCACGAGGTCCACCTCGACCGCGGTGGCGATCGCGAGGGTGCCTTCGCTTCCCACTATGAAACGCGCCAGGTCGAACGGCGTCTCGGGATCGGCCAGCCGGTCGAGGCGGTACCCGCAGGCGCGCCGCCAGAACGGCGGAAAGCCGGTGGCGATCGCATCCGCGTTCTTCTCGACGATCGTCGGTAGCTCGCGGTACAGGGACCCTTCCAGAGTCGGAACGCTCGCCCGCCGGTGGCGCTCGATGTCGTCGACCGGCGCGAAACGCGCGATGGATCCGTCCGAGAGCACGACGTCGACCGCGCGGACATGGTCGATGGTCATGCCGAACTGCAGCGACCCGCTGCCTGCCGAGTTGTTGCCGAGCATGCCGCCGATCGTGGCGCGGTTGCTCGTGGACGTGTCGGGCCCGAACATCAGGCCAAACGGTGCCGCGGCACCGTTGAGTTCGTCCTGCACGACGCCGACCTCGACGCGGGCGATCCGCCGCTGCGGATCCAACTCCAGGATCGACGTCATGTGCCGCGAGAAGTCCACGACGATCCCCGCACCCACCGTCTGCCCGGCCAGGCTCGTGCCCGCCCCGCGTGGGGTGACCGCGACACCGTAGGCCGCGGCGATCCGCACGGTGGCCGCGACGTCCTCCGCGTGTCGCGGGAAGACGACGCACAGCGGCGTTATCGAATACATGCTCGCATCGCGGGAGAACATGTGTCGCGAGTACTCGTCGAACTGCAGCTCACCGTCGAGTTCACGCTCGAGACGTTCAGTGAGTCCTGGTGGCAGTTCCGATTCCGTGCCATGGGCTCGCTCGGCGCTGAGCGTCATCGTCAGTCCCTTCCGTTCGCGCAGGCTCTGTTCAGCTCTCCAGGACGTCGAGCGCAGCGAGCACACCGTCCTGCTTGATCGGCACGCCGGCCAGATTCAGTCCCATCTGCACACCGCCGAGTGTGCCGACGAGCATGAGGTCGTTGAAGTCGCCGAGATGCCCGATACGGAAGACCTTGCCCGCCAACTTGGCCAGGCCGGTGCCCAACGACATGTCGAACCTGTCGAGGATCACCGCGCGGATCTGGTCAGCGTTCACGTCCTCGGGCACCAGGACTGCAGTAAGCGAACCCGAATGTTCGCGCTCGTCGAGGCACAGCACCTCAAGGCCCCAGGCGCGGACCGCGGCGCGGGTCGCGCGGGCGTGGCGCTGATGGCGCGCGAACACGTTCGGCAACCCCTCATCGTCCAGCATGCGCAACGCCACCTTCAGCCCGTAGAGCATGTTCGTCGCCGGCGTGTAGGGCCAGAAGCCGTTGGCGTTCGCTGCCAGGATCGGCTCCCAGTCCCAAAAGGATTTCGCCAGCTTCGAGGTCTTGTGCGCTTCGAGAGCCTTGTCGGACACGGCGTTAAAGCTCAGCCCCGGTGGGAGCATCAAACCTTTCTGCGACCCGGCGACGGTCACATCCACCTTCCACTCGTCGTGGCGGTAGTCGATCGAGCCGAGCGAGGAGATGGTGTCGACGAGCAGGAGCGCCGGGTGACCGGCGGCGTCCATTGCCTGGCGAACCTCGCCGATCCGGCTGGTGACACCGGTGGAGGTTTCGTTGTGGACGCAGCACACCGCCTTGATCTCGTGGCCGGTGTCGGCCTCAAGCTTTTCGGCGACCTGGCCAGGATCCACACCGTGGCGCCAGTCTCCGGGTACGAAGTCGACGACGAGGCCGAGTGCGTCGGCCATCTCGCGCCACAGCGTTGCGAAGTGCCCGGTCTCGAAGCACAGCACCTTGTCGCCGGGGCTGAGGGTGTTGACCAGCGCCGCCTCCCATGCTCCGGTGCCAGAGGCCGGGTAAATGATTACCGGGTTCGTCGTGCCGAAAACCGGCTTGATCGCTTCGAGGAGGTGCTTGCCCAGCGCCTGGAACTCCGGGCCGCGGTGATCGATAGTCGCCGCCGAGATCGCGCGGAGCACCTCGTCCGGGCAGTTGGTGGGGCCGGGGATCTGCAGGAAGTGACGACCCATCGGGAGTCCTTTCGTTCGGGCGCAGCGACTCGACCATCGCCACAGTTATCCACAATGCGGAAAAATTCTGTCGTAATTCGATACTAGACCGGCGGGTGGTTTGGCGTCCAGCCCGGATTGAGAATCCTCGTGGGGCCGCGCTACGCCGAATGATGTTCAACCACACCGACAGACGGCTGAATGTGGGGCGAGTCATATGACCCTCTTGACGAGACGTGCATCACGGGTGCACGCTCTAGGTCGCGCGGAATAGAACTTCCGCCATACGGAAAAGTGTTACGGGCGCTGCTTGCATGCTGCCCCATCACAACCTTGGAGGAGACCAGGTGTCGCACGAACTGTTATCGATTTTGGTACTCGCGGGGGTGTTTCTCATCGCCACGGTACTGCCGGTGCACATGGGAGCGCTGGCTCTGGTCGCGACGTACATCGTGGGTACGTACGTACTCGGGGAGGACATGGACACCATCCTGGGCGGTTTCCCCGCCGACCTCTTCATGATCCTGGTCGGCGTGACGTACCTGTTCGCACTGGCCACGGATAATGGAACTGTCGACTGGATCGTGGCTCGAGCAGTTCGGTCGGTCGGCGGTCGAATCGTGCTGATCCCCTGGGTGATGTTCGGGGTGACTGCTGCGCTGACCGCTGTCGGTGCCGTCGTCCCGGCAGCGGTCGCGATCATCGCGCCGATCGCGATGGGGTTCGCCAGACGCTACAACATCCGCCCGGTGTTGATGGGCCTGATGGTGATCAACGGAGCCAGTGCAGGGGGTTTCTCGCCGCTCAGCATCTTCGGCAGCATCGTCAACGGCGTGGTCACCCGCAACAACCTGCCTAGCAACCCGGTGCTGCTGTTTGTGTCCTCGGCCGCCTTCAACATCGTCCTGGGTCTGATCGTCTTCGTACTCTTCGGCGGCCGGGGCCTCTTCGGCAGGAGGGACAAGGGCGACGGCATCGCGACCGGCGGCACCACCCCCGCAGACGGCGGCACCACCCCCGCGGACGGCGGGATCGGCGCCGGTGGCGGTTCCCATCAACCGGAATTGATCGCGACCCACGGATCGCACACCAGCCGTGCCGACACCACCGCCGTGCAGACCACCCCTGTCCCCGGCGGCGCCGCCGTGGCCACCGACATCGCCCTGGACCGCAGTCGCTGGATCACCCTGATCGGCATCGCCGCCCTTGCCGTCGCGGTCCTGTTCTTCAACCAGGACGTCGCCTTCACGTCGCTGCTCGTCGCCGTCGTGATCTCGCTGTTCTCACCGAGCATCAACAAGGGCGCGATCAGCAAGATCGCCTGGCCGACCGTGCTGCTGATCTGCGGCATCGTGACCTACGTGGCGATGATGCAGCGAGTCGGCACCATCGACTGGCTCGGCAATGGTGTCGCGCACCTCGGCGCGCCTTTGGTGTCAGCCATCCTGATTTGCTTCATCGCCGCTCTGGTGTCCGCGTTCGCGTCCACCACCGGCATCCTCGGTGCACTTATCCCGATGGCCGTACCGTTCCTGCTCACAGGCCAGGTCGGCCCGGTGGGCATGGTCATCGCGCTCTCCATTTCAGCCTCGGTAGTCGACTCCAGCCCGTTCTCCACCTCAGGTGCCCTCGTGGTGGCCAACTCGGCGGAAGATCAGCGCGACAAGGTATTCCGTCAGCTCGTCAGATGGGGATTCTCAATGGTTGCCATAGCCCCGATCGCTACCTGGCTGATCTTCGTCCTGCCCGGCTGGGGCTGACTTCTGCGCTTGATGCCCTGCCCCGTTCTCGCCGGTCGAGAACGGGGCAAGGTTGTCTTCGAACCACAACTCGACGCGGCCGGTCAGGATCGGAGCGGGGCGACCAACTGCTCGGTGGCGAGATCCTCGGCGACCGAGGCGATCAGGTCGGCCGCGTGCGCCATCGACCGGCGAGCATCCGGCTCGCGATCCGCAAGCGCATAGATGGACGCAAACCCTGAGCCGCGCATTTCCTGCGGTGACAGGCGCGACACCCCGACGATCGCGTGGGTCGGGATGTTGCGCCGGCTGGCGCGCAGGCACACGCCCACCGGCGCCTTGCCGTTCAGCGACTGCCCGTCCAGCGAGCCCTCACCGGTGATGACGGCGGTGGCCTGTTCGAGGTGCTCGTCAATCCCGACCAAATCCAGGACGAGGTCGATCCCGGGTCGCGATTGCGCGCCCAACACGGCGATGGCGGCGAATCCCACGCCACCGGCGGCACCAGCCCCATGTGCGGACCGCAGATCACGGCCGGTCGTGTCGGCGACGAGATCCGCCCAGTGACCCAGCGCCGAGTCGAGTGTCCGCACTTCGATCGGGCTGGCGCCCTTTTGCGGTCCGTACACCGCAGCTGCGCCGTACGGCCCGCACAGTGGGTTGTCGACGTCGCTGGCAATCACGATCTCCGCATCGCCAAGACCCGGGTGCAACCTGCTCAGATCCAGCGAGGATGCCCGTCCAAGCGA
Source organism: Mycobacterium sp. (assembly GCA_032162385.1). GTDB lineage: Bacteria > Actinomycetota > Actinomycetes > Mycobacteriales > Mycobacteriaceae > Mycobacterium. The sequence continues at coordinate 2,739 of JAVRPF010000714.1, read as the reverse complement.
TCCGCCGCCATCGGAGAGGAGCCTGCCGCCGGCGCCGCGCAGTTCCGCGCCGAGACCCTGAAGGAAGCCCGCGCCGCCGTCCGTGGAGGCGCTCCCGCCGATACCCACCACGATGCGGCGGCAGCCGTCATCGAGGGCGCGGGATACCACCGTTCCGAGGCCGCGACTCGATGCGGTCATCGGGCGGCTTACGCCGCCAGGCAATCGCGCCAGACCCGCCACGTCGGCCATCTCGACAACCGCGAGTTCCCCATTGCGGGCGTAACCGGTGTCAATCGATACTCCGGTCGGTCCCGGTGCCACGACTGGTATCCGGTCGTATCCCGCGGATAGTGCCGCCGCGAGCGTCCCCTCGCCACCGTCGGCTACCGGGCATTCGACGGTTCGGATGCTCGGATCGCGCCGGACGATCCCGCGGATGATCGCTGCGGCCGCCTGCGAGGCCGACACCGATCCCTTGAACTTGTCGGGAGCGACCACGACGTATTGCGCCATGTCAGTGCACCTATCGGTCGGCGCGGCGGGGGGACGGCCGGGCGGGGCGATCTTTCGGATCGCGGATCCAAGTTTCCATCCACCGGTATTAGCATGGCCCTTGCCCATTCATGGTGTCAACACCGCAGCCTTGACAACACCCATCGAAGCTAGTTCACTCGGTTCGTAGACCGGAAACTTAATTTCGTATTATGGAAAATGAAACGGCGTAGCGTTGGGCTCCGCTGCCACAGGGGTAAGGAAGGCCGCCGCGATGACCGCCAGGGCATACACCGTCAACTGTTCAATTCTCTTGACCGAGATCCCGCTGCTCGACCGACCGCAGGCGGTACGCGAGGCGGGATTCGACGCGGTTGAGTTCTGGTGGCCGTTTGCGCAGCCGGTGCCCGCCGATCGGGACGTCGATTCCTTCATCCGCGCGATCACCGACGCTGGTGTGGCTCTCACCGGATTGAACTTCGCCGCGGGCGACATGCCCGCCGGCGAGCGCGGCATTCTGTCGGACCCGGCTCGCAGCACCGAATTCCGGGACAACGTCGAGGTCGCCGTCGGGATCGCACAGAACCTCGGCACGAAGGCGTTCAACGCCCTGTACGGAAACCGGCTGGATGGACTCGGCCCGGAAGAGCAGGACGCAGTGGCTTCGGAGAACCTCGCGTTCGCCGCCGCCGCGGCGCAACGGATCGGCGCAATCGTGCTCGTCGAGCCGGTCAGCGGCGCCTCCGCCTACCCGTTGACGCGAGCCGCCGACGCGGTCGCGGTCATCGATCGGGTCCGCACCGAGCAGGGCGCGCAGAACCTGCGGTTGCTCGCCGACCTGTACCACATGCAGGTCAACGGCGATGACGTCGGCCTCGCCCTGGACACCTACGCCGACCGGATCGGCCACGTACAGATCGCCGACGCGCCAGGACGGGGCGAGCCCGGCACCGGCACGCTCGACGTGCCCGGGTACCTCGACCAGCTCGCCAAGAACGGCTACCGGGGCTACATCGGACTGGAGTACAAAGCCACCCGGCCGGACCCCTTTGACTGGCTTCCGCGGGAACAGCGTTCCGCTCGCGCCGTTGCCGGCATCTGACACCACGTAATCGCGAACAGAATCGAGGACACTGTGAGCACCATCGCCTTCATCGGACTCGGGATCATGGGCAGCCCGATGGCCATCCATCTGGTTGAGGCCGGCCATCAGGTGACCGGATTCAACAGGTCGCCCGACAAGGCCGCGGCGCTCGTCGAAGCCGGCGGCATCGCCGCCGATTCGATCGCCAAAGCGGTCGCGGCGGCCGACGTCGTCGCAGTCATGGTTCCTGACTCCGCGGATGTGCAGGACGTTTTGACGGGCGAGGGCGGCGTTTTCCAGAACGCCCGCCCGGGCGCGCTGATCATCGACTTCTCCAGCATCAGACCCGATGTCACCACGGAGCTCGCCGCGCTCGCCGCCAAATCCGGGTTCCGGCTTATCGACGCACCCGTATCCGGCGGCGAAGCCGGGGCCGTCAACGCCACCCTCTCCATCATGGTCGGCGGCGCGGACGAGGATGTCGCGGCGGCGAAACCAATTCTCGACGTCGTCGGCAAGACGATCGTGCACGTCGGCCCCAACGGCTCCGGCCAGACGGTCAAGGCCGCCAACCAACTCATCGTGGCGGGCAACATCCAACTGCTCGCCGAGGCGATCGTGTTCCTCGAAGCCTATGGCGTTGACACCGCCGCCGCCGTGGAGGTGCTCGGCGGCGGGCTGGCCGGATCCGCGGTGCTCAACCAGAAGGCCCAGAAGATGCTCGACCGCTCCTTCGATCCCGGCTTCCGGATCGACCTCCACCATAAGGATCTCGGCATCGTCACCAGCGCGGCGCGCGAAGCCGGCGTGGTGATACCGCTCGGCGCCGCGGTCGCCCAGCTGATGGCCTCCGCTCGCGCCAACGGCGATGGCGGACTGGATCACTCAGGTCTCTTCCGCGGTGTCGAGCGGCTCTGCGGCCGCCCTCTCGACTGAACCCAAAACCCCGAGCCCACAAACGTCAGGAGAAAGACCATGCCACGCATGCGTGCCGTCGACGCGGCAGTGAAGATCCTCGAACTCGAGGGCGCCACCCAGGCGTTCGGACTCCCCGGGGCAGCGATCAACCCGTTCTACTCGGCGATGCGCGCCCACGGCGGGATAAAGCACATCCTGGCCCGCCACGTGGAAGGAGCCAGCCACATGGCCGAGGGCTATACCCGAGCCAAGGCTGGCAACAT
>JAVRPF010000713.1:0-2833 GCA_032162385.1 Mycobacterium sp. | reverse complement strand
CGCGACGTCGCGCACCCGAAGTTCGCGGTGGGTGCACGGGTCCGGGTGAACAACGTGCCTGCCGCCGCGCACACTCGACTGCCGGGCTATCTGCGCGGCCGCGAGGGCACGGTGGAACGCGTCTTCGAGGGTGACTACGCCTATTTCACCCACACCGGCGACGGCATCGGCGACCCGATGCCCGTCTACGTCGTCGCGTTCGATCCCACGGATCTGTTCGGGGCCCGTACCGAAGCCGGACCGCTGACCATCTATGCCGAGCTGTTCGAGGCTTACCTGGAAGGAATCTGATGGCCGATCAATCCCAGAATCCCGAGGATCGGGAGGAAGCCAGCGCTGCCAAGGTGGCGGCACTGGAGTCACTGCTGATCGCCAAGGGGGTGATCACCGCGCAGACGGTCGACAAGGTGCTGTCGTACTTCGAGTCGGAGATGACACCGCTCAACGGACGCAAGATCGTCGTGAAGGCGTGGACCGACCCCGAATTCGCAGCCAAGGTGGTTGCCGACACCCCGGCGGCCATCGCCGAACTCGACCTGCCCGACGGCATGGCCGGCGCCGAAGGGGAGCACCTGCAGGCCGTGGCCAACGCGCCCGGGGTGCACAACCTCGTCATCTGCACGCTATGTTCGTGCTTTCCATGGCCTGTGCTTGGTCTGCCACCGTACTGGTACAAGGACCCCGTCTTCCGGTCGCGGGCGGCCCGCGAGCCGCGCAAGGTCCTCGGCGAGATCGGCGTGGACCTGGCGGCCGACACCGAGATCAGGGTGTGGGACAGCAGTGGGACCTCGCGCTGGTTCGTGATCCCGGAGCGGCCAGCCGCGACGGCGGATTTCACCGACGAGATGCTCATGGAGCTGGTGACGACCGAGTCGATGATGGGTGTCGGTCTGGCGGGGCCGGTGTCATGACGCTGCACGAGACCTGCACGACCGATGAGGCCGCACCGCATTTCGACCAAGAGTGGCAACGCCGTGCGTTCGGACTCGCGCTGGCACTGTCGGAGTTCGGCCACTACGACTGGAGTGCCTTCCAGCAGTGCCTCATCGACACCATCGGCGAATGGGAGAACACGCCGGAGGCCGAGCGCGGCGGGTGGAAGTACTACGACCACTGGGTTGCTGCGCTCGAGAAGGTCATCGACGATCACCACCTTTTGACCGCGCCCGCCCGAGCCACCGGGGACGGTCACGGCTGAGTCCCGCCGGGATTTCCGGACGTAATCGTCTCAAGCCAGCGAGCGCTGCAGCAGCCACGTGTCGACGAAGCGGTCGTGTTTGTAGCCCACGCTGGTCAGCCGTCCGGCGTCGACGAAGCCGAAGCGGCGGTGCAAGTCGACCGAGGCCGGGTCGCCGGTGTCGGCGATCACCGCGATCACCTCCCTGATGCCCGCCGCGCCGCACGCGTCGAGGAGGTCGCGCACCAGTTCGGTGCCGCAGCCCTGCCCGACGGCGGACGGCGCGACGTAGACGGAGTCCTCGACGGTCGCCCGGTAGGCCGGCCGTGTCTTCCACGGCGCGCAGTACGCGTATCCGGCGATCGCCCCGCCGCGCTCGGCGACCAGGAACGGCAGGCCGGCGTCGGCGATCACGGCGAACCGGCCGCGCCACTCGGCGACGTCCGGTGGGTCCAGTTCGAACGTGGCGACGCTGGTGGCGACGTAGTGCGCGTAGATCTCGGCGATGGCGTCGAGGTCGTCGGGGGTGGCGACACGGGTGGACATAGTCGCCAACCGTATTTCCAGATGTGCGAGCACGCCACGTTGGCGCGGCCGGTAGCTTCTCGAATCATGAATGCCCCTGACCTGAAGGCAGACCTGCAGGGCTACCTGCAGAACTCCAGGGACGCAGTGACGTGGAAGCTGAGCGGTCTGTCCGAATACGACGTTCGGCGTCCGCTGACGCCGACCGGCACCAACCTCCTTGGATTGGTCAAGCACCTAACTGGCTGTGAGATGGGCTATTTCGGATATGTCTTCGGCCGCCCGATCCCCGAGCCGCCGCGTTGGCTCACCGATGAGGCCGAACCGAATGTGGACATGTGGGCGACCGCCGACGAATCGCACGAGGAGATCCTCGAGCACTACGTGCGCGCATGCGCGCATTCCAACGCGACGATCGATGACCTGGACCTCGACGCCGTCGGCAGGGTCGCATCGTGGCCGGAGGGCCGTCGCACCGTGACACTGCATCGCATTCTGGTGCACATGCTCGCCGAGACCAGTCGGCACGCCGGCCACGCCGACATCGTGCGGGAGCTCATCGACGGTGCCGCGGGGCTGCGCACCGACGAACACAACATGCCCTCGGGGGACCCGGCTTGGTGGGCCGCCCATCGCGACCGTGTGGAGCGTGCGGCACAAGAGGCCGAGCGGGCTAACGACTGATGCGAGGAGCGGCTCGGGTACGCAGATGGGACTCCGGCGCTACGCTCGGCCTCAGAACAGATATGGCGATGACTACCCCTCAGCACCTGTCCGATCGCTACGAAGTCGGTGAGATCCTCGGTTTCGGCGGCATGTCGGAGGTCCATCTGGCCCGCGACGTCCGGTTGCACCGCGACGTGGCGGTCAAGGTGCTGCGCGCGGACCTGGCCCGCGACCCGAGTTTCTACCTGCGCTTCCGCCGGGAAGCCCAGAACGCCGCAGCACTCAACCACCCCGCGATCGTCGCGGTGTATGACACCGGCGAAGCCGATACCCCGACGGGGCCGCTGCCCTACATCGTGATGGAGTACGTCGAAGGCGTGACGCTGCGCGACATCGTGCAGAACGACGGCCCGATGGAACTCCAGCGGGCCATCGAGGTCATCGCCGATGCGTGTCAGGCGCTGA
>JAVRPF010000712.1:0-3719 GCA_032162385.1 Mycobacterium sp. | reverse complement strand
TGCGCAGGTTGTCACCGGAGCCCGCTCTGGCCGCCGTGCCATCCACCGTGCGCGCGCACGCCAGCAGCATCGTCATGACCGCGAGTACGGCGACCATGCCCGCCAACACCCGGCGGGTTCGGCTACGCCCGGTCATTTCGCGTTCACGATCGACTGGCGGGTGAGCTCCTTGGCGACGTCGCACGGATCGGGGAACGGCTTCTGGTTGAAGCTGACGGACCACTCGATGAAGTCGTCGTCGTACTGGATGCCGATCTCGCAGAGGGGCGTGCCCAGGGTCGGGTCGTCACCCATCGCGATGAACCCGCTGTGCCCCTCGATCGTGATGTCCTGGACGTTGGCGCGGGACAGTTCCTCGGTCTTGCGTTCGCGGCCGATCGGGCTGCCGCGGTACCAGGAGAATGAGAAGTGCGGCCCGAGGATGCCACCGCCTGCCAGCCACTGACACCCGACCGAGTTTCGGGCCGTGTTGACCAGTCCGGTGACCCGGGTCTGTTCGGTGACCGTCTGATCAGTGACCCCGCCGCACTCCGGGAAGAACGGGCCGTGCTTGGCGCCGGCAACCGGGGCGGGCGTCGACGGAACTTCGGGCCCCGTCGGCTGATCCGAACTCGAGCAGGCGGCAAACAAGGGAATCATGGCAGCAGCAGCCGCGGCCAGCGCTTTGGCGTTGCGCCTGCTGCTGAGGTCGCCGCGTCGTCCGATCACGCCCGCAACTGTAGCGGCAGCCGTGATCTACAACCACCGACATGCCGATTGACCTGGCCTTTTCTCACCATGTCGAGGAGCGCGGCCGAACAGTATCCGGTTGTGGTCGGTGTGCAAGAGTTACGGGATGCTCTGGGCGCTGCTACGGCAGTACGTGCGGCCCTACCGTTGGCTGCTCACCGTCGTCGCGGTGCTCCAGGTGATCAGCACACTCGCATCGCTGTACCTGCCGACTATCAACGCGAGGATCATCGACGACGGGGTGGCCAAGGGTGACACCGACGCCATCACCGGGCTGGGCGGCATGATGCTCGGGGTCACCGGCCTGCAGGCGCTGTGCGCGGTCGGCGCGGTCTACTACGGGTCGCGGGCGGGCATGGGGTTCGGGCGCGATCTGCGCTCGTCGATCTTTCACCACGTGACGGGGCTGTCGGCCGAGGAAACCGCCCGGTTCGGCGCGCCGACCCTGCTCACCCGCACCACCAACGACGTCCAGCAGATCCAGCTGCTGGTGGCCATGACGTGCACCATGTTGATCACCGCGCCGATCATGAGCGTTGGCGGCATCGTGATGGCGGTGCACCAGAATGCCGGACTGTCCTGGCTGCTGGTGGTCAGTGTGCCGGTGCTCGGACTGGCCAACTACTGGATCGTGGGACACCTGCTGCCGCTGTTCCGCACCATGCAACGCCTCATCGACGGCATCAATCGCGTGCTGCGCGAACAGTTGACGGGCATCCGGGTGATCCGTGCGTTCGCGCGCGAACCGCTCGAACGGGCGCGCTTCGCGCAAGCCAGCCAGGAGCTGTCGGACACCGCGCTCTCGGTGGGGCGGTGGCAGGCGTTGATGCTGCCGGTCACGACGCTGGTCATCAACGTGTCCAGCGTCGCGTTGATCTGGTACGGCGGCAAGCGGATCGATTCCGGCGAGATGCAGGTGGGCTCGCTCATCGCGTTCCTGTCCTACTTCATGCAGATCCTGATGGCGGTGCTGCTGGTGACCATCATCCTGGTGCTGCTGCCACGCGCGGCGGTGTGCGCCGAACGCATCACCGAGGTGCTGTCCACCGTCCCGGCGATCACCAGCCCCGAGAATCCCCTACGGCCCGCGGCGGTGGCAGGCGAGATCACGATCGAGGCGGCGACGTTCCGCTATCCTGGCGCGGATTGCCCAGTGCTACAGGATGTTTCGCTCAACGCGCGACCGGGCACTACCACCGCGGTGGTGGGCTCTACCGGCTCGGGCAAGTCAACCCTGATCTCGCTGATCTGCCGGTTGTACGACGTGACCGGCGGCGCGGTGGTCATCGACGGCATCGACGTCCGCGACTACGACACCGAACAGCTGTGGTCGGCGATCGGCCTTGTCCCGCAACGCGGCTACCTGTTCTCCGGGACCGTGGCCGAGAACCTGCGCTACGGGAAGGCCGACGCGACCGACGAGGAGATGTGGGAGGCGCTGCGGGTGGCGGCGGCCGACGGCTTCGTCTCGGCACACCCCGACGGACTGGCGATGCCCGTCGCCCAGGGTGGCATCAACTTCTCCGGCGGCCAGCGCCAACGGTTGGCCATCGCCCGCGCCGTGATCCGCCGCCCGGCCGTCTACCTGTTCGACGACGCCTTCTCGGCATTGGACGTTCACACCGACACCCGCGTCCGTGCCGCCCTGCGCGAGGTGTCGGCGGACGCGACGGTCGTCATCGTCTCGCAACGCATCTCGACCGTCGCCGAAGCCGACCAGGTGGTCGTCGTCGACGACGGCGCGGTGGTGGGCACCGGCACGCACGAGTCGCTGCTGGCCGACTGCGCCATCTATGCAGAGTTCGCCGACTCGCAGTCCGTCGGAGCAGGAGACCCGCGGTGAGCCGACCGATCGGTCGTTCGATGGGTGGAATCGTGCAGGCGCCGACGGAGCGCTCGCGTGACTTCAAGGGTTCGGCGACGCGGTTGGTGAAACGCCTTACGCCGCAACGCGGAATGACGGCCGCCGTGCTGCTGCTCGGCGTCGCCGGCATCGCGATCGGCGTGATCGGCCCACGCATCCTGGGGCACGCCACCGACCTATTGTTCAACGGCGTGATCGGCCGTGAGCTGCCCGCGGGGATCACCAAGGAGCAGGCGATCGAAGCGGCCAGGGCCCGTGGCGACGACACGTTCGGCGACCTGCTGTCCGGGATGAACGTCGTGCCCGGCCGCGGCGTCGACTTCGACGCGGTGGGCCGTACCCTTCTGCTCGCGCTCGGACTGTATCTGATTGCCGCGTCGCTGGTTTGGGTTCAGGCCCGACTGCTCAACGTGGTGGTTCAACGCACCATGGTGCGGCTGCGCTCCGACGTCGAGGACAAGGTGCACCGGATGCCGTTGTCCTACTTCGACTCCCGGCAGCGCGGCGAGGTACTCAGCCGCGTCACCAACGACGTGGACAACATTCAGTCCTCACTGTCGTTGACGATCGCCCAGCTGCTGACCTCGGTGCTGACGGTGGTCGCGGTGCTGGTGATGATGCTGACCATCTCGCCGCTGCTGACACTGATCACCGTGCTCACGCTGCCGCTGTCGCTGCTGGCTACGCGGGCGATCGCGCGGCGCTCACAGCGGCAGTTCGTCGCGCAATGGCGCAACACCGGCAGGCTCAACGCGCACATCGAGGAGACCTACAGCGGCTTCACCGTGGTCAAGACGTTCGGACACCGCGAGATTGCCGAGAACAAGTTCCGCGAGCTCAACGGCGAGGTGTACCAGGCCAGCTTCTGGGCACAGTTCCTCTCCGGCCTGGTGTCGCCGGCCACGACGTTCATCGGCAACCTCAGTTACGTCGCCGTCGCCGTCGTCGGCGGCATTCAGGTGGCGACCGGCCAGATCACGCTCGGCAGCATCCAGGCGTTCATCCAGTACGTGCGCCAGTTCAACCAGCCACTCACCCAGGTGGCGGCGATGTACAACACGCTGCAGTCCGGGATCGCGAGCGCGGAGCGGGTGTTCGACCTGCTGGACGCCGACGAGCAACCGCC
>JAVRPF010000711.1:0-3706 GCA_032162385.1 Mycobacterium sp. | reverse complement strand
ACGTCCTGCTTCGGGGCCGCGACCGGTTCGGGCTGCTCAACGGGTTTCGCACTCTTGGCCAACACCACGTCCTGCTCGGGCGCCTTCAGCGTCTGAGGCTCCAGGGTTTCGATTTCCCTCGCGGCCTGCGAGACGCTCGACGACGCCGTCTGCTGTGCGCTGGAAGTGCGCTCGGCGCTACTCGACCCGGCCTCGGACGTCGGCGACGCGCTGGTCTCGGCCGGCCCATCGCTTCTGGCTGGCGCCTGGCCCGTTTCGGTGGTCGGTGCGACGAGCCCCGCCGAGGGGGGCGTCGACCCGGTCGACGGTCCTGCCGACGGTGACGGGGAAGCGCTGGTCGTCACTGGCGCGGATGACGGAAGCGGTGCCACGCTCGGCTCGGCTGAGCTGGGCGGCGCCTGCTCGGCGAGCGACGGGCGCGCGTCCCGAGGCGACGGCGGTTCAGCGCTCGTCGCGGGAGCACTCGCCGCGGTGGTCGGTGCGACCGTCGAGGGTTTGGGCGTCGACGGCTTGGCCGGCGCCTGCACTGTCGCCGGTGTCTGCGTTTGGGGCGGTGCTTCGACGCTCGGGGGCGCGACCTTTTCCGGCGGCGCTACCTGTACCGGCGGCGCTTCGACGCTCGGGGGGGCCACCTTTACCGGCGGCGCTACCTGAGCTGGGGGCGCCACCTGAACCGGGGGCGCAACCGGCGCTGGTGCGACGGCCGGCGCCTCCTGCGGAGCCTTGATCTCGGGGGCCTTCACCTCCGGGGCCGGCTCCGGCGCCTGCGGCTCGGGCACCACGACCGTGGTGGCCGGCGCGACCGGATCGGTCTTCGGATCGGCGAATGCCGGCGCAATGCCCCCGGTCATGGCCGTGAGGGAGATCACCACTCCAGACGCCAGAACGGCGACGACACTTCGCTTACGACAAATTTCCAACGGTGCACGCATCGTGCATCGACTCCTCTGTGCCATGCGCAGCCATCTCCCCCGAGGCTGGTCCTGGACCAGCAGCTGCCGCGGCGCTTCTTCGGGCCCGACTTCGGGACCAGGTGTTTCCGGTCTCAACTATCCATCGGCGGTTCGGCCGATTCGTTACAGCGTGGCCGGGTGGAAATCATGGCAGCGCACGACGCGGCTGCGCCGGTGGCACCGCCGCCAAGAGGGTGCGGGTGTACTCCTGTTCCGGCGACTCGAAGAGTTCCGCGGCGGGCCGAGATTCGACGCCCTCGCCGGCGCGCATGACCAGGACGTCATGACTCATCCGTTGGATCACCGCCAGGTCGTGACCGATGAACAGGAAGGTCAGACCAAGCTCCTGCTGAAGGTCGGCCAGCAGGGCGAGTACCCGCGCCTGCACCGACACGTCGAGTGACGCCGTGGATTCGTCGAGGATCATCAGCTCGGGCTCGACGGCAAGCGCCCGCGCGATGCTCACCCGTTGCCGTTGGCCGCCCGAGAGCTCGTGCGGATACCGCGACGCGAAGGAGGCGGGCAGCCCGACCATGTCGAACAGCTCGGCAATGCGCGTCCGGCGCGCGGCCTTGCCGTTGACCAGTCGGTGCACGATCAGCGGTTCACCCACCGCGGCCCCCACCGGTGTGCGGGGATCCAGCGACGAAAAGGGGTCCTGGAAGACGAGACTGATCCGTCGACGGAGTGCCTTCTCGTCGGCTCGGCGCACGGTGAACACGTCAGTGCCGTCCAAGAGCGCGCGGCCGGCATCCGGTTTCACCAGTCCGGTGAGCGCGGCCGCCACCGTCGACTTGCCCGATCCCGACTCACCGACCAGTCCCAGCGTGGTGCCGTGCCGGATCTGGAAGGACAGATCCTTCACCGCGTGGACCGTAGTCCGGCCGATCGGTGTCGTGACTGCGAACCGGACGTCGAGGCCATCCACGTCCAGTAGGACGCCGGTGTCCGCCTGCGCAGGCGGAGGACCGCTGCCTCCCACGAGTGGGCGGGCCTCGAGGAGTTCGCGGGTGTAGGGCTGTTGCGGACGGTCGAACACGTCGAGGACCGGCGCCTGCTCCACGGCCTCGCCGTCGTGCAGCACGGTGACGTCGTCGGCGACCTGTCCGATGACTCCCAGGTCGTGGCTGATCCACACCACGGCCGTGCCGAAGTCGCGTTGCAGCTCGCGCACCAGATCGATGATCTGCGCCTGCGTGGTGACGTCGAGCGACGTGGTCGGCTCGTCGGCGATGAGCAGTTCGGGGTCGCAGGCCAGTGCGATCGCAACCATGACCCGCTGGCGCTGGCCGCCCGACAGCTGGTGCGGATACGAATGCAGCCGGGTCTCCGGGTCGGGCAGGCCGACCGCCTCGAGAAGCTCGAGCGCGCGTGCGCGTGCCTCCCGGGGGGTTTGACGGCGATGCGCCTCAAGGGTTTCCGTGATCTGGCGCTCGAGGGTCAGCAGCGGGTTCAACGACGTTCCGGGGTCCTGGAACACGAAGCCGATCCTGCCGCCGTGCACACCGCGCAGCACGCGCGGCGACGCACCGACGAGTTCGACTGAATCTCCTTGGCCGGCAAGGGCACTCGAGCCGGTGACGACGGCCCCTGGCGCGTCGAGGAGGCCGGTTGCCGCCAGCACCGTCATGGACTTGCCGGACCCGGACTCGCCGACGATGCCCAGGGTCTGCTCGGGTTGGACCTGCAACGAGATGCCGCGGACGATGTGGCGCTTGCCGATCCGCACGTGCAGGTCGGCGACGTTGAGCACGGGGGCGGTCATCGCTGCCTCCGCGCTTCCAGCATCGTGCGCTGCTTGGGGTCCAGCACGTCGCGCAGACCGTCTCCGAACAGATTGAAGGCGAGCACGATCACCAAGATGGCCGCGCCGGGGAACACGGCCATCCACCACGCGAGGGTGACGAATCCCTGCGAGTCGAAGATCATCCGGCCCAACGAGGGTTGCGGTGGCTGGATGCCCAACCCGAGGAACGACAATGCCGCCTCGGACAGGATTGCGAAGGCCAACGACAGCGACGTTTGCACGATCAGCGGCCCGGTGATGTTCGGCAGGATGTGGCGGATCAGGATGTACGCGTGCCCGGTGCCCATGGTGCGGGACACCGCGACGTAGGGCTCGGTTCGCACGCTGAGCGTGCTGGCCCGGGCCACCCGCGCAAAGATCGGCGTGTAGACGACCCCGATCGCCAGGATCGTGGTGGTGACGCCGGGACCCAGGATCGCGACGATCGCCAACGCCAGCAACAGCACCGGAAATGCGAACATCACATCGACGACGCGCATGAACACCGTGTCCACCCAGCCACCGCGATAGCCGGCGACAACCCCGACCGTGACGCCCACTACGACGGCGAACGCCACGCTGACCACGGCAACGCGCATCGAGGCCTGGATGGCGACGAGCACGCGGGACAGGACGTCGCGGCCAAGCTCGTCGGTGCCGAACCAGTGTGCGCCGCCGGGACTTTGAAGTGCACTCGGCACGTCGACGTCGTTGATGCCGTACGGTGCGATCCACTGGGCGCTGACTGCGACCGCGACCATCACGGCCAGCACCACCGCGCTGGCCACGGTGACCCGATTGCCCGCCAGGAGTCGCCAGGAGGCGACCCTCCCGATGTCCTGGGTGTCCTCGATCGACTGGTGGGTCATGACAGCCGGATCCTCGGGTCGACCACCGCGTAGAGCATGTCCACGATCAGGTTGATGAGCAGGAACAGGACGGCGATCAGCAGCACCGCGCCCTGGAT
>JAVRPF010000710.1:0-2814 GCA_032162385.1 Mycobacterium sp. | reverse complement strand
CCCGACCACGGCACTTCCGCCGCCCGGCGTGCACGACTTCGACCGGCGCGGCGGCCTGTCCACCGATCGCGCGATGATTCGCGCCTGCCCCGTGACCTGGCCATGGAACCTGCTGGGCTGGCCGTCGATCAACGTCCCGGCGGGTTTCACGTCCGACGGGCTGCCGATCGGCGTGCAACTGATGGGACCAGCCGACAGCGAGCCGCTGCTCATTTCGCTGGCCGCCGAACTCGAGGCGATGGGCAACTGGTCGAATGAGCAGCCCGACGTGTGGTGGGACGAGCCCGGCGGCGAGTAGCCGCTGTTTGCACGCCGTGCCGTGGCGCACTCGCGTAATGTCCACCACCGTGAACGTCAGCGATGCCGCCCGTTCCTGCGCGCGAGCACTGCCGGTGCTCGCGGTGGTTGCCGGCGCCGTCGTCACGATGCCCACCGCGAATGCCGACAACAAGCGACTCAACGACGGCGTGGTCGCCAACGTCTACACCGTCCAGCATCAGCACGGCTGCAGCGGCGACGTGAAGATCAACCCGCAGTTGCGGTTGGCCGCGGAGTGGCACGCCAACGACGTGCTCAACAACCGCGCGCTCGACGGCGACACCGGTTCGGACGGCTCAAGTGTCCAGGACCGCGCCAACGCCGCGGGCTTCAAGGGCATCGCGTCCGAGACGGTGGCGATCAACCCGGCGCTGGCGATCAACGGCATCGACATCATGAACCAGTGGTACTACCGGCCCGACTACATGGCGATCATGTCCAGCTGCGCCAACACCCAGATCGGGGTGTGGTCGGTGAATAGCCTGGACCGCTCGGTCGCCGTCGCGGTCTACGGCCAGCCCGGCTGACTAAAAGCCCAGTCGGCCAAGCTGTTTGGGGTCACGCTGCCAGTTCTTTGCGATCTTGACGCGCAGTTCGAGATACACCTTGGTGCCGAGCAGTTTCTCGATCTGAATGCGGGCGGCGGTGCCGACCTCCCGCAGCCGCGCACCGCCCTTGCCGATGACGATGCCCTTCTGGCTGTCGCGTTCGACGTACAGGATGGCGTGGACGTCGATCAGATCGTCCCGGCCCTCGCGTGGAGTGACCTCGTCGATCACCACAGCCAACGAGTGCGGCAGTTCGTCGTGGACACCTTCCAGTGCGGCCTCGCGGATCAGCTCGGCCATCAGCGTCTCCTCCGGCTCGTCGGTGAGTTCACCGTCGGGGTAGAACGCCGGTCCCGGTGGCAGTTGCGCGACCAGAACGTCGATGAGCACGTCGACCTGCTCGCCCGTGGTGGCCGACACGGGCACGATCTCGGCCGTGCCGCCGGTGAGCTCGCTGACCGCCATCAATTGGGCGGCGACCTTGTCCCTGGACACCTTGTCGGTCTTGGTGACGATCACGATCAGCGTGGTCCTCGGCGCGATGGTGCGGATCTGTTCGTAGATCCACCGGTCTCCCGGTCCGATCGTCTCGTCGGCGGGAATGCACAAGCCGATGACGTCGACTTCGGAGTAGGTGCCCTTGACCAGCTCGTTGAGCCGCTGACCCAGGAGCGTGCGCGGCCGGTGCAGGCCGGGGGTGTCGACGAGCACGATCTGAAAGTCCTCGCAGTGCACGATGCCGCGGATGGTGTGGCGGGTGGTCTGCGGGCGATTGGACGTGATCGCCACCTTGGTGCCGACCAGCGCGTTGGTCAACGTCGACTTGCCGGTGTTGGGCCGTCCGACGAAACACACGAAGCCGGAACGGAATTCGGTCACAGCGGCTTCCCGGCCCGGTCCGTGACGATGACGACTGCGTCAGCTGACAACTCGTGCACCGCAGCAACCCCCGCGTCGTCGCCCGAGCCGCCGGCCAGTACGGCCGCCTCGAGGCCGGTCGCTCCACTCGATACCGCCGCGGCGACGGCGGCCTGAAGTGCGGTCAGCGACAACGCGTTCAGCGTGACGGGCGCGCCGGCGTAGGTCCGGCCGTCGCCGTCGCGCACGGCCGCTCCGCTGCCTGCCTCCGCGCGGGCCATCGCGCCGCGCGCGAGCACCACAAGCTTGGTGTCCTCGGCGTCAAGGTCCTGCGTGCTCATCGCTCCCCCTCCTCGGGTTCGGTCGGTTTGACGAGCACGGTGCCGATGCGCACCCGGCCGCGGTGGTCCTGGCCACCCTCGGCCCGCAGCCGCAGCGAGTCCCAGGTCACCTCGGCGCCCGGCAGCGGCACCCGGCCCAACTCGTGGGCGAGCAGTCCGCCGACGGTGTCCACGTCGAGGTCCTCGTCGACCTCGAGGTCGTACAGTTCTGCGAGGTCCTCCAGCGGCAGCCGGGCGGACACCCGGAAGTTGCGGTCACCCAATTCCTCCACGGGAGCGACCTCGTCGGTGTCGTACTCGTCGGCGATCTCACCGACGATCTCCTCCAACACGTCCTCGATGGTGACCAGACCCGCGATCGCGCCGTATTCGTCGACCAGCAACGCCATGTGGTTGCGGTCGCGCTGCATCTCGCGCAGCAGCGCATCGAGCGGCTTGGAGTCGGGCACGAACACCGCGGGCCGCATCACCTCGGTAACCTTGGTGTCACGGCCGCCGTTGGTCGAGTAGTACGTCTGCTGAACGAGGTCCTTGAGATAGACGACACCGACGACGTCGTCGACGTTTTCGCCGATCACCGGTATGCGGGAGTGCCCACTGCGCACGGCCAGCGAGGTGGCCTGGCCCGCGGTCTTGTCGGACTCGATCCACACCATCTCGGTGCGGGGCACCATGACTTCGCGTGCCGGGGTGTCGCCGAGCTCGAAGACCGACTGGATCATCCGTCGCTCGTCGTCGGCCACCACGCC
>JAVRPF010000709.1:0-2953 GCA_032162385.1 Mycobacterium sp. | reverse complement strand
CGCAGCGGGTGTGGGGTTCCAACCCGATTCCCAAGCTGGAACGCAGCGTGCGGGCCGCTGAGGAACTCGGCGCGCAGACGGTCGTTGTGCATCCGCCGTTCCGGTGGCAACGGCGCTACGCCGAGGGATTCTCTGTACAGGTGACGACCCTGGAGGCGTCCAGTGACGTGATGGTCGCCGTGGAGAACATGTTCCCGTTCCGGGCGGACCGGTTTTTCGGGTCCGACCAGTCGCGGGAACGGATGCGCAGGCGCGGCGGTGGCCCAGGGCCGGCGATCTCGGCGTTCGCGCCCTCCTACGACCCGCTGGACGGCGACCACACGCACTACACGCTGGATCTGTCACATACCTCGACCGCAGGCACCGACGCGCTGGACATGGCGCAGCAAATGGGCGCTGGGCTGGTGCATCTGCACCTGTGCGACGGCAGCGGCCTGCCCGCCGACGAGCACCTGGTGCCCGGGCGCGGCACCCAGCCCACGGCCGAGGTGTGCCAGACACTGGCCGCCGGCCATTTCGCCGGCCACGTCATCCTCGAGGTGTCCACGTCAAGCGCACGCTCAGCCAACGAGCGCGAAGCCATGCTCGCCGAATCGTTGCAGTTTGCCCGCACGCATCTGATGCGCTGACCGTCCCGCTACCCCTCAGGAGACCATGACCGCGTTATTCACCACCGCGATGACCCTGCGGGAGGTCGATCCGGGTGTCTTCGAGGGAGAGCTGAACAAGCACTGGACCATCGGGCCCAAGGTGCACGGCGGCGCGATGCTGGCGCTGTGTGCCAACGCCGCACGTACCGCATGCGGCGGGTCCTCGGCCGGCCTCGAACCGGTGGCGGTGTCGGCGAGCTTCCTGTGGGCGCCCGATCCGGGGGAGGTGCAATTGGTGACGTCGATCCGCAAGCGCGGCCGTCGGATCAGCGTCGTCGACGTCGAACTCGTCCAGGGCGGTCGCACCGCCGTCCACGCCGTGGTCAACCTCGGCGAGCCGGAGCACTTTCCACCGGGCGGCGACACTTCGCCGCTGCTGTCAGCGAACCCCGTCGTCGATCTGATGGCGCCAGAACCACCCGACGACATCGAACCGATCGGGCCTGGCCACCCGCTGGCCGGTCTGGTGCACCTGGGCGAGGGGTGCGATGTCCGGCCATTGCTGTCGACGCTCGCCCCCAGCACCGACGGGCGACCCCCGGTGCTGCAGATGTGGGCCCGCCCACGTGGTGTCGCTCCTGACGCGCTATTTGCGCTGATGTGCGGGGATCTATCGGCACCGGTGACGTTCGCCGTGGAGCGCACCGGCTGGGCGCCCACGATTCAGCTCACCGCCTTCCTTCGGGCGCTGCCCGCCGACGGCTGGTTGCGCGTGATCTGCACCTGCTTGGAGATCGGGCACGACTGGTTCGACGAGGATCACATCGTCGTCGACAGCCTGGGCCGGCTCGTCGTCCAGTCCCGCCAATTGGCGTTGGTGCCCGCGCCCCGGTAACCCGGGGACGCCGGGCTGTCTGCGATGCTTTCGGCATGGCGAGAATCGCGATCATCGGCGGTGGCAGCATCGGCGAGGCCTTGCTGTCGGGCCTGCTTCGGGCGGGGCGGCAGGTCAAAGACCTGGTGGTGGCCGAACGGGTGCCCGAGCGCGCCAAGTACCTGGCCGACACCTATTCGGTGTTGGTGACGACTTCGCTGGCCGATGCCGTGGAGAACGCGACGTTTGTCGTCGTCGCGGTGAAGCCCGGCGATGTCGAGTCGGTGATGGGGGAGCTGGCCCGGCTCGCCGGCGCGGCCGAGGGCGACAGCGCCGAGCAGGTTTTCGTCACCGTCGCGGCTGGGATCACGATCACCTACTTCGAGTCCAAACTGCCGGCCGGGACACCGGTGGTCCGGGCGATGCCGAACGCTGCGGCAGTGGTGGGTGCGGGGGTGACCGCCCTGGCCAAGGGCCGTTTCGTCACTGCCCCGCAGCTTGAGGAGGTTTCGGCGCTGTTCGATGCCGTCGGCGGCGTGCTGACCGTCCCGGAATCGCAAATGGACGCGGTGACCGCACTGTCGGGTTCGGGTCCCGCATATTTCTTCCTGATGGTCGAGGCCCTGGTGGACGCCGGTGTCGCGGCGGGTCTGAGCCGGGACGTGGCGACCAGCCTGACCGCGCAGACGATGGCCGGATCGGCGGCACTGCTGCTGGAACGGCTGGATCAAGAGCTGCCGACACCCGGAGGTGAGGCGCTGGGCAGACCGGCGGACGCCACCGCGGCGCAGCTGCGCGCGACGGTGACCTCGCCTGGCGGTACGACCGCCGCTGCGCTGCGCGAACTCGAACGAGGGGGCCTTCGGATCGCCGTCGATGCGGCTGTTCAGGCCGCCAAAAAGCGCTCTGAACAGCTAAGAATTACAAGTGAATAATTTAAGGATTTCAAAATGATTGTCCCCCACCAGTACCAGTAACCACACTAGTCCCGCTATTCTCCTTGTGTATGCCCGTGTGGGTGCCAGCGGAGGGGAAGTCGGTGGCATTGCGTGGGCCTGACATGATTGGGTTGCGATGACGTCTACGAACGGGCCATCGGCGCGAGATTCCGCTGGAAAGCGGGACACCGCTTCTGTCGATAGCCAGCAGGCCAGAACACAATTCCTCACTGTCGCCGAGGTGGCGGCCCTGATGAGGGTCTCCAAGATGACGGTTTACCGCTTGGTGCACAACGGCGAGCTGCCGGCGGTTCGGGTTGGCCGTTCCTTCCGGGTGCACGCCAAGGCCGTGCATGACATGTTGGAGACGTCCTACTTCGACGCGGGCTGAGCCGAAGCCCCGCCGCGAGAAGGCGGTGGACCGGGTCAAGACCGAAGCATGCGCGTGGCCTTTTGAACGGTCACGCGACTGGCGGTTTGGTGTTCGGTGCGCCCTGCCGGGTAAAGTGGCCTGGTCCTTTAGCAATCCTTAAGAAGCGGTCACGGGTTAG
>JAVRPF010000708.1:0-3119 GCA_032162385.1 Mycobacterium sp. | reverse complement strand
CGCCCGCCACGGGTCGATGTCGGTGACGTTCCCTTCACGGATGGTGAACCCGGCGGGATTGTTCATCCACGCGTTCACCGACACCACGCAGAATGTGCCGACGACGCCCGCCATCGCCATCGGGATGAGCATGGCCAAGTGCCGCCGCGGCGGCATCCGGTCCCAGCCGTAGAGGTAAATCCCCAGGAAGATCGCCTCGACGAAGAACGACAGTCCCTCTAACGCGAACGGCAGGCCGAGCACGTCGCCGAATCGGCCCATCAAGCCCGGCCACAGCAGTCCCATCTCGAAGCTGAGCACGGTTCCCGACACCGCTCCGATGGCGAACAACACCGCCGACACCTTGGCCCACCGTTTGGCCAGCCGCAGCGCATCAGGGTCGTCGCGAACGATCCCGCGCCGGTGCATCACGAAGATCATGGTCGGAAACGCCACCCCGAAACACGCCAAGATGATGTGCCACCCCAGCGACACCGCCATCTGCTCTCGCGCCGGCAGCAGCCCCGGAGGCCCCCCGGCCGCGAGCACCAACACCGAATCGCTCAGCCGCATGAGTCCAAGACCCTGCGCGCGACTTTGCTGCTGCCGACGTCACGGTTGATCCGTGCAGTGTACGAGGGTTCCTGTTTCGTAGACAGGAATTTGTCGTCAAACGTCATCACGCGGATTGCCGCTGCACGCTGCCAGGGTGAGCGCAACTCCGGCTGGTGGGGGGCATTGATTGGGGGAAGCAGTGACGACACGAGTTCGCCGAAGGGCAACACTGCAATTAGGCAAGTTCCGCAAACCCCCACGTGGTCCCGTTAGGTGATGGACGCTGCAGCCTCGTGACCGGCTCGTCGACGACGTCGTGGGCCATCTGCTCAACGGCGTCACCGAACCGGTTCTGCAACGGGCCTTCCAGTACTGGCGCAACGTCGACAAGGACATCGGTGACCGCATCGAAAATGGCGTCCACGCCGGATAATTTCGGACGCCGGGAGTCGCACGTCCTCGGCGCAGCTGTCATCGCACAGCTGACCTCGGTTAGCGACGGTTACGCAACGCCATCACGTTCTGCCATCCGGTCATGCTGACGCCGGCCTGTTTGTTTCACGGCGCGGTCGAGCGGCTGAGAACACGCGATCTTGAGGGCGATGCGCTGCGCCGTGCTGTCCGGGCGGCGATCGCCGTTCCGCTGTCGGCCGCGGTGAGTTTTCTCGTCGTGGGCGGGTCGCAGGCACCGTTGTTCACGATAATCGGCGCGTTCTGGTTGATGGTGTTGGTCGATTTCCCGGGAAACCGGCAGGGCCGTGCGCTGGCCCACTGCGGCGTGGGATTCAACGGGGCCGTCCTGATAGCGCTGGGCACCCTTGTGGCTCCGCTGCCGTGGTTGGCGGTGACGCTGATGTTCATTCTCGGTGTGGCGGTGACGCTGGCCGGTGTTCTCAGCGAGACCATCGCCGCTGGACAGCGCGTGACGCTGTTGGCCTACGTGCTGCCGGTCTGCACTCCGAGCGGACCTATCGGCGAGCGGCTGTTGGGCTGGGCAATCGCCCTAGTCGTCTGCGTGCCGGCCGCGTTGTTCCTTCTGCCGCCGCGCCACCACAACGAGCTGCGCCGTCACGCGGCGCAGGTGTGCGGCGCGCTGGCCGACCGGCTCCAGGGCGTTGGGTCGGCGTCGGATGTGTCGCGGGCGATGGATGCACTGCGGGTCAATTTCTTTGACGCCGACTTCCGTCCGGTCGGCTTGACGGCCGGTAGCCGAGCCTTGGTGCGGGTGGTCGACGGTCTGGAGTGGGTGGCCGACCGAGTCGACGAGAACACGGGCGCTGCGCTTGCGGAAATGATGGAGCCCGCCGTCAGCGTGCTGCGTTGTTGTGCCCGCGTGCTTGATGTTGCCCGCGCGTCCGATCGCGCGGAGGACCGTACCGAACTCGAAGTCGCGCTGACGGAGCTGCGGGCGGTGGCGCGTGGGCGTTACCAGGAGGACATTGGTGCCGTCCTCAGCGAGTGTTCTGACGACTCGGCAGTTGCCGTCGGCCGTGCGCTGCTGTTCCGCCGGACTATCGCGACCACCATTGGCCTGACCGGCCGAGTGATCGCCGCCGCCGCGGCGGCCGATGCGCGCCCGGCATGGGCGCGAGCGCTCGGCCTGCGGGTACCGCCTACCGGGGCAGCCGACCGGTTGCTCCCGGAACCCGTTGCCGTCAGGACCATCACCACCGGATTTCTTACCACCCGGTCGGTGGCGACGCGCAACGCGCTGCGCACCGGGGTGGGACTCGCGTTGGCGGTGGCGGCTACTCACCTGTTTCCGGTGCAGCACGGGTTCTGGGTCGTGCTGGGCGCGATGGTGGTGATGGGCAGCAGCGCGTTGACTACCGGGACGAAAGTTGTTCGGGCCGTGAGCGGTACCGCCATCGGGGTCATCGTGGGCGCATCGCTGATCGCGGTTGTCGGTGTCGAGCCGGCAGTGCTCTGGACGCTGCTTCCGATCGCGGTTTTCGGGGCGGCCTACATTCCGCGGGTGGCCTCATTCGCCGCCGGTCAGGCCATGTTCACGATGACCGTGCTGATCATCCTCAACCTGATCGCTCCGACGGGTTGGCGCCTTGGTGTCCTTCGAATCGAAGACATCACGGCGGGCGCGGCGGTGGCCGTGGTGGCGTCGCTGCTGCTCTGGCCCAGGGGCGCTACCGCGTCGGCATCTGCCGCCATCGACGCCGCGATCGATCTCGGCTCGCGTTACCTGCGAGCCACAGTGCTGCGCGTCACCCGCGGCGCCTCGGCGGACACCGACGACAACGTCGCTGCTCTGAGCAACCAGGTGCTCGTGGCTGGCCGAACCGTTGACGATGCGGTGCGCCATTATCTTTCGGAAACCGGCAGCGCAGCAGACCTCCAAACCCCGGTGGTACGGGCAGCCAACCGCGCGGTCCGATTACGCAGCGCTGCAGACATCATCGCCGATATCAAAGACCCCGCACCGCAGTCGGCATATCCGCGTGCACGCGCTGTCCTGGAGGCCCACGCCGACTCGGTCTGCGCCCGACTCGCCGGTGTCACCGAACAGACCTGGGGTCCGATCACCGACGAATTCGTGCTCGCGCTGCGTGCGGAGTTCACCGACGACGAGG
>JAVRPF010000707.1:0-2902 GCA_032162385.1 Mycobacterium sp. | reverse complement strand
CGGCGGTCAGCACGTCGGGGAGCGTGTGCGGGTTGCGCGATCCGTAGACCGCGATGCTGGAGGCCTGCACGAACCGGGGCGGGCTCGTCTGCTTCGCGGCGGCCGCGAGCAGCGATGCCGTGGCGCCGACGTTGACCTTCTCGGCCAGTTCACGGCGGGTGTAGATGAGCGGCGGGATGATCGCGGCCAGGTGGATGATGGCGCTCGGTGCGACGTCGGCGATCAACCCGTCGACTGCTGTGCGTTCGGTGAGGTCGGCGTAGCGCACTTCGATGCCCAACGGCAGCGTGTCGGCGGCCTTGCGGTTGGCCGGAATGTCGAGGTCGGTGGCGACCACGCGGCGGCCGTCGGCGGCGAGTCGCTTGACGGTCGCCGACCCGACCAGCCCGAAGGCGCCCGTCACCAGTACGGCGTCCGACATGTGGCTCCTCAGAATTAGAACGTGTTCCAGGCATCATTGCCTAGACGGGCTCAGTACACCAGGGCGGTCCCGTCAGGGCAGGCGCACGCAGCGAAACCCGATGTGGCTCATCCCGGTGTCGACCGCCTGGGGACGACGCGCGGCGGGCCGGTAGCGCAGGCAGCAGCTGTCGGCGCACAGGAACGAGCCGCCCTTGATCACCCTGCGCCCGATCGGGAACTGCGGCGCAGCGGGATCGTAACTGTCTGCTGCGCAGCAGGATTCGAGTGCTCTAGTGTCCGCCCACTAGTCGGTGGTCCACTCCCACACGTTGCCCGCCATGTCGTACAGGTCGTATCCGTTTGGCTCGAAGCTGCCGACGGGGGAGGTGGTGCCGTAGCCGGTGTCGGGCAGGTACGGGAACTCGCCGTGCCAGTAGTTGGCCAGTCGCTCACCGGGGCGTTCCGGCTCGTCGCCCCAGGTGTAGACGGCCCCTGACAGGCCACCGCGCGCGGCGACCTCCCACTGCGCCTCGGTCGGCAACTGTCTGCCTGCCCAGTCCGAGTAGGCCGATGCATCCTCGAACGCGAGGTGGACGACGGGATGGTGCTCGCGGCCCGTGGTCGACGAGCGCGGGCCGCGCGGGTGGTTCCAGCCGGCGCCAGGCGTCCACGTCCACCACTTGTTGAGGTGGCGCAGGTCGACGGGCCCGGGGGTGCGGTGGAACACCATCGACCCGGCCTGCAGGTTTTCCGGTGGCGCGCCGGGGTAGTCGTCGGGGTTCGGTGGTCGCTCGGCGACGGTGAGATAGTTAGTGGCATCGACGAATTCGGCGAACTCGGCGTTCGTCACCTGGTGGATCTGCATCCAGAAGCCGTCGACGTCGACCTCGCGGGTGGGACCCTCCTCGGTGTAGTGCGCGTCGGAGCCCAGGATTGTGGTCTCTGCGGCGGGATCCAGACCAGATCGTCAGCCTTCATCTCGCCCCGCCTCAGGTCGTTGAGTCTGCGGTAAGGGCGCAGAAGTGGCGGCCGCCCTGAGCGCAGCGTCAAACGGGGTGGTCAGGCAAAGACGGTGGTCCAGTCGGTCTTGATGCTCGCGACCGTCCAACCTCGTGTCTTGGCGAGCGCCAGCGCCTTCTCCGCGCCTGCGACGTAGTCGAATTCGCGTGCGGCATCGTCGTGCAGGACGAGCAATCGCAACGATGGCGACGAGGAGGTGCCTGCGTACTCGAGCATCTCGATGTCACCGTTGGAGTTGCCCGCCGCGAAGATCGGCCGACGCCCGATCCGGCTCCACAGGCGCACCGGCTTGATCGGGCCGTCGTCGAGGAATTCCGGCTGCGATGTGGTGAGCAGGTGTCCTTGGCTGTCCGGGCCGGTAGCCGGCTGATAGATCAAGCCAACTGAACTGCCCACCACCCGCTCGGGCGGGATGCCGTACATGTCTCCGGTGATGGGACGCATGAAGTCGCGCCCGCCGCCGGAGACGATGTAATTGGTGAACCCGTTGGCCTCCAGATAGCGCAACAACTCGACCATCGGCGCATAGCCGCACGCGGTGTACGGCCGCCCCAGCGTCGGGTGTTTGGCGTCGGCGAAGAAGGCGTTGATGCGGTTGGCGTGCTCCTCGACGCTGATCGCCTCGTGCGCGGTAAGTATCGCCGCGAGAAGCGTTTTGAAGTCGGCATCGTCGCCCTGGTAGTGCTTCGTCACCGCATCGCCCAACCATTTCAGGTCGCCTGAATAGGCGGCCTGGTAGGGCTGCTTCTCCCGCAGCGACGGGTCGGCCCGCGCCTGTTCGGCGAACCGGCGCAACAGGAAGTCCAGCTGGATGTACATCGGCTTCTCGCACCACAGCGTGCCGTCGTTGTCGAACACGGCGATGCGGGCTTCTGCTGCGACGAAGTCAGGGCCGCCTTCGGCAGTGACCCGGCCGACGAAGTCGACGATCGCCGACTTGACGGGGCCGTCGGTCCATGAATCCAGCATCAGTCGTGCGCCAGGGACTTCTGGAGCTTCTCCACGGCCTGGTCGACGGTGAAGCTGGCCGGCTCGTGCCGCGGCGGGAACTCCTTGAATGTGTCGAGGAAGGCGGTGGCCATCGCGGTCGCGTAGAACACGAAGAAATCGCGTCGGATGAACCATTCGTAGTACGTGTTCGACGTGATGTCGGCGTATTCGAACGGATCGGTGCGCAGGTTGAACAGCTTGGGCACGCGCAGATGGGTGAACGGCTCGGCCCACAGCCGCAACGTGCCCTCATAGCGCAGCTCCATGAACACGACTTTCCAATTCTCGAAACGCATTGCCAACAGGTCGGCGTCGTCGGAGAAGTAGAAGAACCCACGCCGTGGGCTGGTGTCCACCTCGCCCGTGAGGTAGGGCAGCAGGTTGAACCCGTCGATATGAACTTTGAAGTCCTTGTCCGCTACCTTCAAGCCCTTCTTGAGCTCATCGACGACATCGGGGTTGCCCGCTGCTGCGAGGAAGGTCGGCAGCC
>JAVRPF010000706.1:0-2807 GCA_032162385.1 Mycobacterium sp. | reverse complement strand
CAGATCCGCGACCGGTGGAAGCGCGGCGTCGGCCTGGTGGAGAGCCTGATGGGCGACACGGTCGGCAAGTTGTACGTCGAGCGTCACTTCCCTCCCGACGCCAAGGCGCGGATGGACGAGCTGGTGGCCAACCTGCGCGAGGCGTACCGGGTCAGCATCAGCGACCTGGACTGGATGACGCCGGAGACGCGTGAACGCGCGCTGGCCAAGCTGGACAAGTTCACGCCGAAGATCGGCTACCCGGCCCGCTGGCGGGACTACTCCGCACTGGTGATCGACCGCAACGACCTGTACGGCAACTATCGACGCGGCTACGCCGTCGAGTACGACCGGGACCTGGCCAAGCTGGGCGGGCCGGTGGACCGCGACGAGTGGTTCATGACGCCGCAGACCGTGAATGCCTACTACAACCCCGGCATGAACGAAATCGTCTTCCCCGCAGCGATTCTGCAGCCGCCGTTCTTCGACGCCGAGGCCGACGACGCGGCCAACTACGGCGGCATCGGTGCGGTGATCGGGCACGAAATCGGGCACGGGTTCGACGACCAGGGCGCCAAGTACGACGGCGACGGAAACCTCGTCGACTGGTGGACCGACAGTGACCGCGCCGAGTTCGGCACCCGCACAGAGGCGTTGATCGAACAGTACGAGGGCTTCGTGCCCCGCCAGCTGCCCGACGGCCAGCACGTCAACGGCGCGTTCACCGTGGGTGAGAACATCGGCGATCTCGGTGGCCTTTCGATCGCGCTGCTGGCCTACCAGCTGTCACTTGGCGGCAAGGAGGCGCCGGTGATCGACGGTCTGACCGGTGTACAGCGCGTGTTCTTCGGCTGGGCGCAGGTGTGGCGCACCAAGTCCCGCGACGCCGAGGCGACCCGGCGGCTGGCCATCGACCCGCACTCGCCGCCGGAGTTCCGGTGCAACGGCGTGATCCGCAATCTCGACGCGTACTACGACGCGTTCGACGTCGGCGAGTCCGACGGGCTGTACCTGGAGCCGCAGCAGCGGGTCCGGATCTGGAGCTAACGCGCCCGTGAGCCAGGTACGCGGTCGCGTGTGGCGGGCGGGCAAGTCGCAGGACGACTTCGAGTTCGCCTCCATCTCCGACTATCTGGTCGAGAAGGACACGCTGGTGTGGGCCGACATCTACGACCCGGACCACGCCGCCCTGACCGAGCTGGCGCAGGAGCTCGGCTTGAACGACTGGGCAGTGGAGGACGCGGTCGCCGACGCCGAGCGCACCAAGGCCACGGTCTACAGGTCGCACACGTTCTTCACGGTGTACGCCGTCGCGGAGACCGATCCGGCCGACGACACCGAGTCGGCGCTGTCGATGCACCGCATCTCGGGGTTCGTCCTACCGCAGGGTCTAATCACCGTGCGGCTGTCCCCGTACTTCGACATCGATGCCGTGTCCCAGCGCTTCGACGAACTCGGCGGACAGGAATACGGGGTCGGCACGCTCGTTCACGGCCTGCTCGACGTCGTGGTCGACGGCCACTTCGCGGCGGTGCAGCGCCTCGACGACACCGTCGAGTCGATCGAGGACGACTTGTTCGCCGATTCCAGCCCGAAGCCCGGACTGCAGCGCCGTACCTTTTGGCTTCGCAAAGATCTGGTCGAGCTGCGCCGGGTGGTGCTGCCCATGCGGGAAGTGGTCAGCGCAATTCAGCATCGCAGGCTCGACGCCAAGACCGCGCCGGAACTCGATCCCCTGTACGCCGACCTGTACGACCACGTGCTGCGCGCCTCGGAGTGGACCGAGTCGTTGCGAGACATGGTGACAACGGTGTTCGAGACCAACCTGAGCCTGCAGGACGCCCGGCTGAACACCGTGATGAAGAAGCTGACCGGATGGGCGGCCATCATCGCGGTGCCGACCGCGATCACCGGCTTCTACGGCCAGAACGTGGTGTACCCCGGAATCCAGACCGTCGGCGGGTTCGTCACCAGCACGGCGATCATCGTGCTGCTGGTCACCGTGCTCTACGTCAGCTTCAAACGACGAGACTGGTTGTAACGCAGCCCGTCGGGGATTCTTAGAACATCTGCCAGTCCGACGCGCCGTCGGGCTGGGTGTAGGTGCCCTTCGAGTTCTTGATGACGATCGCATCGCCGCTGCCGAAGTTGTCGTAGAACCACTTCGCGTTGTCCGGGCTGATGTTGATGCAGCCGTGGCTCACGTTCCGCTTGCCCTGGTCACCGACCGACCACGGCGCGCTGTGCACGAAGTTTCCGCTGTTATCGATTCGCACGGCGAGCTGCACATTCAGCTTGTAGCCGTTGGCCGAGTCGACAGGCACGCCGTACGTCGAGGAGTCCATGACGATCGTGGGGAACTTCTCGAGCACGTAGTACGTGCCGTTGGGGGTCGTATGCCCGCCGGCCGCCATACCCATCGACACCGGGATGGTCTTCTCCACCTTGCCGTTACGCGAGACGGTCATCTGGTGTGTCGCGTCGTCGATGGTGGCCACCAGCTGCTCGGGAACGGTGAAGCTCGACTTGGTGCCGCCTGCGTCGATGGTGACGACGGTGCCCGCGGGCCAGAAGTTCTGCGGCCGCCAGCGCACCTGGCTGTCGCTAGTCCAGTAGAACCGGCCAGGCACCGGCGGAACCGACGAGACGTGGATCGCCTGCTCGGCCAACGCCCGGTTGGCGATCGGCCGCTGGAAGTTGATGTAGATCGGCTTCGCGGCGCCGACCTTGGAGCCGTTCGTCGGATTGAAGGTCGGCGGCGCGAACACCGGCTGCCCGACATACGGCGTCGGGTTCTGGCCCGCAGGCGTTCCCTCGGGGATGACCGT
>JAVRPF010000705.1:0-3339 GCA_032162385.1 Mycobacterium sp. | reverse complement strand
TCTCCACGTCCCTGGCAGCAGCGACGTCGTCGACGCCATCGGTCATCATCACGCGGCAGAACGGGCAGCCGGTGGCGATCTTGGACGCGCCGGTGTCCAGCGCCTCTTCGACGCGCTCGTGGTTGACACGCTTGCCGATGTGCTCTTCCATCCACATCCGCGCGCCGCCCGCGCCACAGCACAGGCCGCGGTCGGCGTGCCGTGGCATTTCCGTGAGCGTGGCGCCCGACGCGCCGATCAGCTCACGCGGCGGCTCGTAGACCTTGTTGTGGCGGCCCAGGAAGCACGGGTCGTGGTAGGTGACGTCCTGGCTCACCGGGGCCACCGGAACGAGTTTCTTGTCACGGATCAGTCGGTTCAGCAGCTGGGTGTGGTGCACCACCGTGTAGTTGCTGCCGAGCTGCGGGTACTCGCGCCCGATGGTGTTGAAGCAGTGCGGGCAGGTGACGACGATCTTGCGGTCGACGGTCTCCACTCCCTCGAACAGCTCGTTGATCGTCTCCACGTTCTGGGCGGCGAGCTGCTGGAACAGGAACTCGTTGCCCGCGCGGCGGGCCGAGTCGCCGGTGCAGGTTTCGCCGCTGCCCAGCACCAGGTACTTCACCCCGGCGATGGCCAGCAGTTCGGCGACGGCCTTGGTGGTCTTCTTGGCGCGGTCCTCGTAGGCGCCCGCGCAGCCAACCCAGAACAGATACTCGTAGCCCTCGAACGAGTCCACGTCCTCGCCGTAGACCGGGACGTCGAAGTCGAGCTCATCGACCCAATTGGTGCGGTCCTTGGCGTTCTGACCCCACGGGTTGCCCTTGTTCTCCAGGTTCTTGAACAACACGCCGAGCTCACCGGGGAACTCGGATTCCACCATCACCTGGTAGCGGCGCATGTCCACGATGTGGTCGATGTGCTCGATGTCGACCGGGCACTGTTCGACGCACGCGCCGCAGTTCGTGCAGGACCACAGCACGTCGGGGTCGATGACACCGCCCTGCTCCAGGGTGCCGACCAGCGGGCGGGTGGCCTGCTCGGGGGAGTCGGCGGGCACGCGGCCGAACCCGGACTCGGGCACGTGGTGCTCTTCGGCGTGCTTCTCGCCGCGCAGCTCCTCGCCAAGTCCACCCTCCGGGGTGTTCTCCAGCGGGGTTTCCTTGTCGCCGAGGATGTAGGGCGCCTTGGCGAACATGTGGTCGCGCAGGTCCATGATGACGAGCTTGGGGGACAACGGCTTTCCGGTGTTCCAGGCAGGGCACTGCGACTGGCAGCGGCCGCACTCGGTGCATGTGGTGAAGTCGAGGTAACCCTTCCAGGTGAAGTCCTCGATCTTGCCTCTGCCGAACACCGCATCCTCGGAGGGATCCTCGAAGTCGATCAGCTCGCCACCCGACTCCATCGGCAGCAGCGGGCCCAGCGCGTTGGGCAGCCGCTTGAAGATGACGTTGATGGGCGCCAGACCGATGTGGAGGTGCTTGGAGTGCAGCACGATCAGCAGGAACACCAGCATGACGCCGATGTGCAGCATCAGAGCGACGGTCTCGATGATCTCGTTGACGGTATGCCCGAGCGGCTCGAGCAGCGTGCCGATGCCGTGCGAGAAGAACGCTCCCCAGCCGTAGGGCAGGTTCCCGGTGGCCACCGCGGCGCCGCGGAACAGCGCGTAGGTCCAGATGACGTTGAAGATCATGAAGAGGATCAACCAGGCGCCACCGGTGTGAGAGCCGTAGAACCGCGACTCACGGCCGTACTCCTTCGGCTCCGAGCGCAGCCGGATGATGGCGAACGTGGTGATGCCGAGCAGTACCGCGAGGGCGAAGAAGTCCTGCAGGAAGCCCAGCGCGTCCCAATGGCCGACGAACGGGATGGCGAACCTCGGGTTGAACAGCACGCCGTAGGCCTCGAGGTAGACGCTAGCCAGGATGAAGAAGCCCCACATGGTGAAGAAGTGGGCGATGCCGGGGATCGACCAGCGCAGCAGCCGGGTTTGCCCGAACACCTCCTTGAACTGCGTGGTGATGCGGGTGGGGATGTCGTCCTTGCGTCCGTCCTCGTCGCGGGTCGGTTGCCCGGACCGGATCAGGTTCGTCAGCCAGAGCACGCGCTTCGCGGCGAAGACCAGCACGACGGCAGTCATCAGTAGGCCGATGACCAGCCTGATCAACGTCTGCGTTTCCACCACGCGCCTCCCGATTCCAAGTTACCAGCCAGTAACTTCAACCCGGTTACTAGCCGGTAACTTATGCTAGATGCCTGCTCATAGTTGCATCTAGGGGTTGAACGACGCTACGAAGGCTGACCTAAGTCACTAATGCCCGTTCCCCGGTCCGGGATCGATCGGGATCGTCATCTCCGGCGTCGAGGTCGACGTCGGGGTGCTCGTCGGCGACGTCGACGTGAGGGTCGTCGTGGGGGTCGTCGTGGTGGGCGTCGTAGTGGGCGTCGTCGTCGTGGTGGTGGGCGTTGCTGTGGTGGTGACCGTGGTCGTCTGGGGCGCCGGCTGGTGGGGGCTGGGCTCCGCCACCGGCACCAGCCGGGGCGCAGGCGTGACGACGATAGTGGCCGCCGTCTCGGCGACGGGCGACACCACCGGCTGCGTCGACGTGGCCGGTGCCGTCGACACGGCGATGCTGCTCGCGGAGTTCGCGGGAGCGGTTTCATCGTCGAACTGGGTCATGCCGAAGACCGCCAATGCGGCGACCGCCGCGGCTGCGGACACGCCGAAGGCAATCAGCGGCCCACGCCGGCGCGGGGGGATGTCGTCCCAGTCACGCTCGCCGTACTCCACGTGCGGCCGGCTGAACTCCAGGGCGGCGGGCTGCGCGACGTCCGTCACGTCATCGGAGTCCTGCGACCAGGCCAGCGCGGTCGGCACCTCCGCGGCGGCCACGGGGATGGCGGCGCGGCAGTCGGCGCGGTCGGCGTCAGCGTGGTCGCCCTTTCGTCGACCTGCGAGCTGGCCGCCAGTAGCGCAGCGCCCGCGGCGGCCGTCAGCTGGGGATGCGGCGTGGTCACGACCTGGGTGCGCAGGTGCTGCGAGAGTCGTGGGTGAGAAGCGGAATACGCGCGCCGCCGCCGATGGTCGCGACCGCGCTGACGCGCGCCGCCGGGACGCCGTTGCGTTCCAGCGTGTCGTCGAGCGCGGCGAGGAAGCTGGCCAGCGGCTCGTCGAGGAGGTGTTCGAGTTCGGTCCTGGTCAACCGAATGCTGGTGCGCTGGCCGGGCAGGTCGGTCTGCCCGGCATCGCCGAGCTCGGCCACCGCCTTGCGCAGGATCGCCTGATCGATGAGATCGCCGGAGAAGTCGCCGAGTCGGAACGTGTCGCCGATTCGGCCGTCGCGTGCGTCCGCATCG
>JAVRPF010000704.1:0-2506 GCA_032162385.1 Mycobacterium sp. | reverse complement strand
GCCGGCGGAGCTCACCGACACGATCCTGGCCGCACCGTCGGCGGCGAGTGCTTGGTGAAGTCCGGTGGCGAGCGCGAAATGGCCTAGGTGGTTGGTCGCGAACTGCAGTTCCCAGCCGTGCGCAGTGTGGGTTTCGGGGCTGGCCATTACTCCGGCGTTGTTCACTAGCACGTGAAGAGGTCCGTCCCAGGACTCGACGAACGCCGTGATTGAGTCCGGATCGGCCAGGTCGAGCGCGGCGACGTGCAGTGCGTGGTTGCCAGTGGAGATGGCTATGTCCTTGGCGGTACATTCGCCGGCTGCCGTGTTTCGCACGGCCAGGGTGATTTCGGCGCCGGTACCGGCGAGCGCGCGAGCGGTCTCAACGCCGAGGCCGGATGCCGCGCCGGTGACCACGACGCGATGGCCGGACAGGTCGATGCCGGCCGCGACCTCTCCGGCGGTGCTGGAAAAGCTGAAGCGGGGCATCGACGCCGTTTCATGGCACGAAGCGGGCCAATTCAGGTCCGCACGCAAGGAATTTCGGCGGAAAGTGTGGTGCCGTGGTGGTCGTGGCTGGCCAGGTGAAGATGGCCGCCCAGCGCCTCGACGCGGTCTTTGAGGCCGATCAGTCCTGATCCGCCACCGGGATTGGCGCCCCCCACCCCGTCGTCTGCCACCGAGACACGCAGACACTCGTCGTCGACGTGTGCGGTGACAGTGACCAGTGATGCGTGTGCGTGCTTGGCGGCGTTCGTCAGCGCTTCTGCGACAACGTAGTAGGCCGCCACCTCAACTGATTCGGGCAACCGTTGCTCGACAGTGATGTTCAGGTCGACGGGCACGGCCGCGCGGCGGCCCAGAGACCGCAGCGCTGGGCGCAGGCCTCCGCGTGACAGCACGGCCGGATGGATGCCGTGCGATATCTGGCGCAGCTCCTCGTTGGCTGCGGCGAGTGCGTCGCCCAGGTCGGCAATCTCGCGCTTGAGCGCGCCGTTGGCGGGCAGCGAAGCCTCCAGGGAACGAACTCTCAACCCCAGTGCGACCAGGCGCTGTTGTGCCCCGTCGTGCAGGTCACGTTCGATACGGCGCCTGGCCTCGTCAGCCGCAGCCACGATGCGCGCGCGCGATGCCGTCAACTCCCCACGTGCTTCGGCGTTCGCGATCGCCGTCGCGACCAGCTCGGCGAAGTCGGTCAGCCGCGCCTCGGTATCGGGTGGCGGTGGTTGCACCCGTGAGGATCCGACAATCGCCGAGCCCCACAGCCGGCCGTCGACGATGATCGGCGCGCCCACCCCGGAGCGCAGGCCGAGGTCCCGGATCAGTGTGGCAACCGAACCGGCGGCATGCTCGTGGCTGTCCATTCTCGCCGTGCGGCCGGTGCGCAACACCAGCGCCGCGACGTTGTCACCTTCCAGGGTCAACCGCGCGCCGACCGGCATCTTCTTCAGGCCCGCCTCGTCATGTGCGGCAACGAGTTCGCCCGACCCGTCATCTGAGTAGCGGAACAGGGCGGCGTTGCCGACCCGCAGGGCGGTGGCCACCTCGTCGGCAACCGCGGTGAGCACCTCCGATGGAGCGACTCCGCGGGCAACCAGCGTCGCCACCCGTCGCAAGGCTGCTTGACGATGCGCCAATTCGATGACCTGATCGGCGGCCCGACTGGCCTCAGCCGCGCGTACCCGGGCCTGACCCACCAAGGCGTTGGCCAACAGCGCGATGGGCAAGAAGATGGCGAGCGCGACGATGTCTTGCGGGCGGGTCGGTACCACGCCGGCGCCGAGGTGTATCTCGAGGTACACCGCGGCGCTGACCAGCGTGGTAATCACCGCAAGCACGGTTCCCCATCCAGCCGAGATCACCAGCACACCAAGCAGAAACACCGCACCGAAGATGTTGTGCGGTGCGATCCGCCCGAGCAGCCGGACGACCAACGCTTCGGTGACGATCAATAGCGAAGCAAGGACGATTCCCGTCCACAGCGGCGGGCTGGGGCGCGCCAACAGCGGCGTCAAATGTCGGCCATCGGTCGAGGGCCCGTCCCGACTCGACTGATCGGCCATCTAGCGGGCGTCATGGCATTGTGACTTTCGATCCCGCACGACTACACGACTATGAGCCATTCTGCTCCGCAGTTGTGTGCATAGCTGCAGGCAATCGCTTGCAGACGTCATACGGATGCTCCTTTACGGCCGGCGGCGGTGAGCAGTGTCACATCCGCCTGGGTTTGCTTATTTGGAATTATTCCAGAAAAGGACAGTCCCGTGCGTCGTCTGGATGAGGGCTTGGGGTTGAACTGCGCTTGGCTAGCGTCATGTTGTGCTCTCTGTCAGGTAGTTGAAGACCGGCTTGACCCCGGCCAGGGTCAGGTCGGTGAGGATGTGGCTGGCGGAGACGACCTCCAGCACGGGCAGATCGGCCAGCGGAGCAAGAACGTGCTGGAACAGCTGTAGTCGCGCGGGTCCGGTGTAGGCCTCCTTGATCACAATGTCGGTGATCTCGGTGCGAACCAGTTCCTGGACGCGGG
>JAVRPF010000703.1:0-3163 GCA_032162385.1 Mycobacterium sp. | reverse complement strand
CGCGGCGATCGCGTTCTACACCGACACGCTCGACTTCGAGCTGACCTCCGACGTCCCGTTCGGCGACGGTGATCGCTGGGTCGAGGTGACGCCGCCCGCAGGTGGCACCGCGCTCGCGCTGGTGCCGCCCACCGACCACTATCCCGCCGGCCGGATAACGGGCATCGCCCTCACCACCAGCGACGCCCGCGCCGCTCACGACGGCCTGAAGGAAAAAGGGGTCGACGTCGACGACGAGCTGATGGGCGGCGACGGCACGGTGCCGGCGCTGTTCTTCCTCCGCGACCAGGATGCGAACCAGCTGATGATCGTCGAGAGCGAGTGATCTCTCGCCAGGCCGAGGGGCAGGTCAGCGTACGACGGCGATCGCGTCGAGCGCGATCGCGGGATGCCCCGGCGTGCCCAGCACCCGCACGGTGATGGTGTGTGACCCACCGGTCGGCCAGTCGTGGGCGAACACCACAATGCGGCTGGAGAGCCGTGTGCGATGCAGATCGACCGTCGCCACCGCTACGCCGTCCAAGCGGATCTGGGCCCGCCCGTACCGTGCGCCCGTTGGCGCGATCACGGACACCGCCCGGCCGGTGAAGGAAAACCTTGCGGTCGCTCCGCGGCTGGTGGCGACGTGCAGGCCACCGCCGTAGGCGCCGGATGACGGACGTGGGGTCCATCCGGCTGAGTACCGAATCAGGCCCGATCCGTCCTGCGCCGCATGCACCATGAACGGTCGCGCGCTGGTCCAGCTACCGGCCAAGCCGTGGCAGTCCTGCGCCCGTACTCGGAAGCGGCGCTCCGACCAGCCCGCCGCAAGTGCCAGTCCTGCGCTGCGCGCGTTTGCTGACGGCAAGGGGACGCGAGCCCAGGCGCCGTTCGCGTATCGCTGGAGCTGTGTGCTGCAGGCCGGGTAGGTGCCGTGATGCGCCGTCCAGCGAAGCCGCAGCGGAAGCAACCCATCGCTCACCTGGCCCGGCCGAAACGCGACGTCGGTGGGCGTGTCGATCCATGCCGGAATGGGCGGCGAGGTCGTGAATGTGACGTCGTCGGGCCGTTCCTGAGCCCAGCCGAAGCCGAAACCCGCGGCCGCGACGAGATGCACGTGGTAGGTGGTGCCGGGTGTGAGACCGGTGATCGTGTCTGACACCGGCTGCTCCGGCGAGATGCCTTCCGGCGACACCAGCTGGACATCCTGCTGCTGGCCATACGACGCGGTGGCGCCCCACTCGAAGTGGTAGAAGGCGGTCGCTCCGGCCGGCACCTCGCCCAGGACGCCGGTGAGCGTGGCGCTCGTCGGGGTGATGTCGTTGACGGCCGTGGTTCCGCCTGCCCAGTAGGGAGTCAGTCCGGAGGGCACGGCCGGGGTGAACTCGAGTTGCCAGATCCCGCCCATGTCCGCGCCGCCCAGAACCCGATCTGGATCCGCCGGATCGACGCTGACGGTGTCGAACGTCATCGGCCCGCCCAGGTCGGGCTGTGAGACCTGCCACGTCTCTCCGCCGTCGCCGCTCTTCGCCATCCCAGAGCTGGATGCTGCGTACACGGCTGCGGATGTGACGGCAAGCGCGTGGATGTGCACGAGGCCGGTCGGGATCGTCGTCCAGGTCTGGCCAGAGTCATCGCTGCGGCTGAGGCTGTCGCCGAGGGTGGTGGCGGCATAGACGGTCGCGGGGGTGGACGGGTCGACCGCGATCACCGCCCGGCTTGGACCGGACGGGGCCGACCATCTGTCGCCCCCGTCGCTGCTGTGGGAGACGCCGCTCATGCCTCCTGCGTAGACGGTCTGCGGATCCTGTGGGTCGGCCACGACCGACTCCGTCCAGCCGTCGTTCAGCACAGGCATCCATGTCGCCCCCCCATCGGTGCTCCGGTTGACCGAGCCGGCAACAGCGCCTGGGAGCGCCGCGGTCGCAAACAACGTCCCGGACGAGTTGATGGCGACGTCGGTGATCTCAGGCGTCCAGCCACCCAGGCTTGGGTCGGCGAGGCCGTTGTTGATGGTCGTCCAGGTGAGGCCACCGTCGCTGGTCTTTCGCATCCCGCCCAGGAAGCAGGCGGCATATGCGGTGTCTGCGTCGAGTGGGTCGACGGCCAGCCCGTTGAACCCGAGGCAATCGGGCGAACGTTGGCCCTGTGCGCTCCACGTCGCACCGCCGTCGCCGCTTCGGTAGACGTAGAACGTCCGCTCGGCTGCCCAGATCACCGAGTGGTCGGAGGGCGAGACCACGATCGAGGCGACCCCTCCCAGCGACAGCTCGTTGACGAGTCGCCACCGATTGAGTGAGGCGCTCGCCGGCGCGACCCACACCAGGGATGCCGCTGTCAGCAGGAGCAGTGCCTGAAGGGGTCGTCGCATGGCTCTATCGTCGGGGTGATCGGGCGCACGGCCCATCACCCGAAAGGGCGTCCTGCCCTACCCGCGGCGCGACCGTTACAGCCTCACATCCGCTTCTTGAACCACCCGACCACCCGTTCCATCCGATCCACGCGCCTGTCCGGCCTGGCGCTGGACGCCATCGCGTGCTCGCTCTCGGGGTAGAGCACGTACTCCACCTCGCGGCCCAGCATCCGAAGCGCGATGAACAGCTGCTCGTTGTCGGCCGGCGGGCAGCGCAGGTCGCTCTCGCCCTGGAGGATCATCAGCGGCGTGTGGATGTTCGCCACGTTCTTGAGCGGCGACTGGCGCCACAGCGTCTTCACGCCCTCCGGTGACAGAGAGTCGCCCAGACCCTCCTGCACGTTGTAGATGTAGCCGACGTCGCAGTGCGCGTACGCGGAGACCTGGTTGGTGACGCCGTTTGAGGACACGGCGGCGGCGAACCGGTCGCTGGTTCCCACCAGCCAGTTGACCATGAAGCCGCCGTAGCTGTTGCCGTAGCAGCCCAGCCGCTTGGGATCGGACATGCCCGCCTTGACCATGTGGTCGAGCACGGCGTGGCAGTCGGCCGCGTCGGCACCGCCCCAATCGCCGTTCAGGGCCGCGATCCACTCGGCGCCGCTGTCGTTGGATCCCCGAATATTGGGCCGCACCACCCGGTAGCCGGCGCCGACCAGCATGTGGTCGGTGGCGTCGGCGCAGTGCGGCCACGCCCAGGTGGGACCGCCGTGCACGTGCAGGATGGTCGGCATCGTGCGCTTCGC
The DNA here is from genome assembly GCA_032162385.1 of Mycobacterium sp. Lineage (GTDB taxonomy): Bacteria > Actinomycetota > Actinomycetes > Mycobacteriales > Mycobacteriaceae > Mycobacterium. The sequence continues at coordinate 28 of JAVRPF010000703.1, read as the reverse complement.
CGTTCCCGGCGGCGAGAGCACAAACGCG
>JAVRPF010000702.1:0-3826 GCA_032162385.1 Mycobacterium sp. | reverse complement strand
CGAGCAGCCACCAGGCCACGACGAACAGCACCGTCACGACACCGCCGGTGATGTGCACGGAGAACACCCCGACGAGCGCGAGCACCGCCAGCGGGATGCGGTCGCGGTGTCGCAGCGTCGAGACGATCAGTGCAAAAGTCGGCACGGCCAACCCGTAGGCGACCAGGTTGGGCATCGATGCGGTGTCGAATTCCACGTAGGGCACCGCGGTGAACGACGCCGACAACGCCGCCGCCGCCGCCGCGGAACCGGCGGTCCACCACTGCGAGGTCCGTCCACGCAGCAGCTGCCACGTGAGTGTGGCGGCGCTGACGGGGAACAACCAGATGGATGCGGTCAGCGAGCTGATCGTGTACGCCGACGTGGGCGCCGCGCCGGTCAGCTGGCTGAAGATCGCTCCGAGTGCGTGGAAGGTGGACGGGTAGTAGAGCGCGTCGTGGGTCTCCACGTTGCGCAGCTCGCCCATGTGGGTCGGTGACGCCTGTCCGGTCTCCAGGATGAAGCGGATGGTGTTCGCGTGCCAGACCGAGTCCCAGTTGCTGGGAATCGATTGCCAGTGGGGCATCCCGCGAATTGCTGCAAACCCGATCAGCACCGCCCCGAGCACTACCCCGACGGCGACGACGAGGGCGGGGCCAACCGACATCGACCGCGTCTCCGCGTCGCGGTCCCGCCACCGGGTCAGCGCAACGTGCAAACCCGCTACGACGCCAACCACGAGCAACAGGGCAAGCAGCGCGGTCCAGGCGTTCCACGGGACACCGACTGCGCCCATTGGCAGTATCGCCAGCGCAACCACGCCGTAGGTCAGCGCGGGTCCGACCGCAACGGCCACCGGCCAGGTTAGCTGCGCCGTCCGTCCGACGATTGCCCCGGGGACCACTAGCAACAGCAGGGCCACTAGCACCCCGGACGTCAAGCTCACTGGACTAGTATGGCTGCCCAGGTGACCCGTTCCGATCGCGGGACGGGCGTCGAAAGGCGCCGTCGGGCACCCACTGACATCGCTACGGGTCGCACAATCGCGGATGCTCGAAGGTGGTTGGCATGGCATACGACGTCGCCCGGGTGCGAGGTCTGCACCCATCGCTGGGCGACGGGTGGGTGCATTTCGACGCCCAGCAGGGCATGTTGCTGCCCGATTCCGTGGCCACTACCGTCTCCACCGCGTTCCGGGGGTCGATGACGACTTCCATCGGTCCGCACCCGTCAGCCCGGCGCAGCGCCGCGGTGCTGTCTGCCGCGCGCTCGGCCATCGCCGATCTGGTCGGCGCCGACCCGAGCGGCGTCGTGCTTGGCGCCGACCGGGCAATCCTGCTGACTTCGCTGGCCGACGCATCGTCGTCGCGGGTCGGCCTCGGCTACGAGGTGGTCGTCACGCGCCTGGACGACGAGGCCAACATCGCGCCGTGGCTCCGTGCGGCGAATCGCTATGGTGCCAAGGTCAAGTGGGCCGAGGTCGACATCGAGACCGGTGAGCTGCCTGCCTGGCAGTGGGAGAGCCTGATCACCAAGCCCACCCGGCTGGTCGCGATAACGTCGGCCTCGTCGGCCCTGGGCACCATCACCGACCTGCGACCGGTGACCAAGCTGGTGCACGAGAACGGCGGACTGGTCGTGGTCGACCATTCGGCGGCCGCGCCCTACCGGCTCATCGACATCGACGAGATCGAAGCGGACGTGGTGGCGCTCAATGCCGTCGCATGGGGTGGGCCGCCGATCGGTGCGCTGGTGTTCCGCGACCCGTCGTCCGTCGACTCGTTCGGCTCGGTGTCGCTGGACCCGTTCGCCTCCGGCGTGGCGCGCCTCGAGGTCGGCACGCACCAGTACGGAATGCTCGCCGGCGTGGTGGCCAGCGTCGAGTACCTGGCGTCGCTCGACGAGTCGGCATCCGGTACGCGTCGCGAAAGGCTTTCCGTCTCAATGCAATCGGTGGCGTCCTACATGGGTCGTCTGTTCGACTACCTGCTTGCTTCGCTGCGTTCGCTGCCGTTGGTCATGGTGATCGGCCAGCCCGAGGACCGGATACCGGTGTTGAGCCTGGCAGTGCACGGCGTGCCTGCCGAACGAGTGATCCAGCGGCTGGCCGACAATGGTGTGCTTGCGGTCTCCAACACCACCTCGCGCGTGCTCGACGTGATCGGCGTCAACGACATCGGCGGAGCCGTCACCCTGAGCCTGGCCCACTACACGACGATGGCCGAAGTCGATCAGCTGGTCCGCGCGCTGGCGTCGTTGGGCTGATCCCAACGCGCAGAAGCACTTTCCCGTGTGCTTGCTCTGTTGAGATTGCGTTGAGGGCGCCTGCGAAACCACGACCCTGAGCGCAATTTCAACGCTGGAGTGACCGGTCAATCCGCGATGCGCAGAAGTACTTTCCCGTGTGCCTCGCCGGAGGACAGCAGCCGGTGTGCCTCGACCGCCTGCTCGATGGGCAGTTCGGCGCCGACGATCGGGCGCACCCGGCCGTCGGCGATCATTGGCCAGACGTTGGCCACCGTTTCGCTGACGACGGCGGCCTTGCCGGACGGCCCGTCGACCGGCCGGGACCGCAGCGCAGTGGAGATCACCCCCGCGCGCTTGGACATCAACTTGCCGAGGTTCAGCTCCGCCTTGACGCCGCCCTGGAAGCCGATGATGACGAGCCGCCCGTCGGGTGCCAGCGCGTCGACGTTGCGGTCGAGGTAGGCCGCTCCCATGATGTCGAGGATCACGTCGGCGCCTGCCCCGTCCGTGGCCGCCCTGACGCGTTCGACGAAGTCCTCGTTGCGGTAGTTGATCGGGACGTCGGCACCGAGCTCGAGGCACACCGCCAGCTTCTCGGCCGAGCCCGCCGTCACCGCCACCCGGCAGCCGAGGGCGTGGACGACCTGGATGGCGTGGGTGCCGATGCCACTGGCTCCGCCGTGCAGCAGCACCAGCTGGCCCGACGACAGGTGCGCCGTCATCACCAGATTCGACCAGACCGTGCACGCGACCTCGGGCAGCGCGGCGGCGTGGTCCAGCGCGACCCCCTCAGGGACGGGCATCACCTGTCCCGCCGGAACGGCCACTCTTTGCGCGTAACCACCGCCTGCCAGCAAAGCGCACACCGGTTGTCCGACGGACCAAGAGGTGACGCCGGCGCCCAACTCGGCGATGCGTCCGGACACCTCGAGACCCAGAATCGGGCTGGCGCCCGGCGGCGGGGGATAGTTCCCGGCGGCCTGCAGCAAATCAGCGCGATTGACACCAGCGCTAATTATATCGATCACTACCTCGCCCGTTTGAGCTGCAACGGCAGGCACCTCTTGCCAGACGAGCCGAGATTTGCCTTCGACGACGATGGCACGCATTTCCATAACGCTACTACCCGCGGGAAAGTCTCCTACCATTGCGCCATGGAGGGGATCATCGCGGGGCGCACGGCAAGTGCGATGCCCGGTCTTGACATAGCTGAACAACGGTCGTGGCAAAATTTCCTCGACTCCGCGCTGCGGTTGTACGCCACCCTGAACAAGTCGTTGGTGGAGGAACACCACCTGACGCTCAACGACGTGCGCCTGCTGGACGTGCTCGACAGGTCCGCCACGGGGTCGGCTCGGATGGGCGACCTGGCCGACGACCTGATGTCGTTGCCGAGCAGAGTGACGCGCCAGATTCACCGGTTGGAGGCGCAGAACCTGGTACGCCGGTGTTCGAGTCCGGATGACGGTCGCGGTGTGCTGGCCCTCGTCACCGAAGACGGCAGGACACGGCTGCACGAGGCGATGGCGACGTACGGCCGTGGAGTGCGCGCGCACTTCCTCGGCAGGTTGTCGCGCGCGCAGGTCGCGGCGATGGGGGA
>JAVRPF010000701.1:0-3651 GCA_032162385.1 Mycobacterium sp. | reverse complement strand
TCCCACCTTGGGCCGCGCCATCTTCAGCCGGGGGTTCGACCCCAACATCGATTACGACCGGGCCGAGATCGAGGTGATGCGAGGCGGTCTGGAGGATCATCCGGCGGTACTGCTGTTCTCGCACCGGTCCTACCTCGACGGCGTGATCGTGCCCGTCGCGATGCAGGAGAATCGGCTGCCGCCGGTCCATACGTTCGCCGGGATCAACCTGTCGTTCGGCTTGATGGGACCGCTGCTGCGCCGCTCGGGCGCCATCTTCATTCGCCGCAAGCTCGACGATCCGCTCTACAAGTACGTGCTCAGGCAGTTCGTCGGCTACATCGTCGAGAAGCGGTTCAACCTGAGCTGGTCGATCGAAGGCACCCGCTCTCGCACCGGAAAGATGTTGCCGCCCAAGCTGGGACTGCTCAGCTACGTCGCCGACGCCTATCTCGACGGCCGCAGTGACGACATCCTCCTGCAGCCGGTGTCGATCAGCTTCGACCAATTGCACGAGACCGCCGAGTACGCGGCGTACGCGCGCGGCGGCGAGAAGACCCCCGAGGGACTTTCCTGGCTGTACAACTACGTCAAGGCGCAGGGCGACCGCAACTACGGCAAGATCTACGTCCGGTTCCCAGAGGCCGTTTCGATGCGCGAGTACCTCGGCCAGGCGCACGGGCCTATGACAGAAGACCAAGCCGCCAAACGTCTTGCGATGCAGAAGATGGCCTTCGAGGTCGCATGGCGCATCCTGCGAGCCACCCCGGTCAATGCGACCGGTCTGGCGTCGGCCCTGCTCTTGACCGCACGCGGCGTCGCGCTGACCCTCGATCAGTTGCACCACACGCTGCAGGACTCACTGGACTACCTGGAGCGCAAGCAGACCCCAATGACCAACAGCACGTTGCGCCTGCGCACCCTCGACGGTGTGCGCGCCGCCGTCGACGCGATGTCCAACGGTCACCCCATCACCAGGGTGGACGGCGGGCGGGAACCGGTGTGGCGCATCGCCCCCGAGAACGAACACGAAGCCGCCTTCTACCGAAACACGTTGATCCACGCCTTCCTGGAGACCTCGATCGTCGACCTCGCCCTCGCCCATGCGAGGCGGGCCGACGGCGACCGGCTGGAGGCGTTCTGGGCGCAGGCGATGCGGTTGCGCGACCTGCTCAAGTTCGACTTCTACTTCGCCGATTCGGCGGCGTTTCGCGAGCACGTCGCCGAGGAGATGTCGTGGCTCGACGATTGGGAGCACAACGTTGCGGCCGGCGGCCTGCAGATCACCGCCATGCTGCGGGCCAAGCGGCCGCTGATCGCCGGCGCCATGCTGCGGCCCTTCTTCGAGGCCTACGAGATCGTCGCCGACGTGCTGAGGGACGCACCTCCCGAGATCAGCGAGAAGGACCTGACCCATCTCGCCCTTGGCGTGGGTCGCCAATACGTTGCGCAGGACCGGGTGCGCAGCAACGAAGCGGTGTCCGCGCTGCTGTTCACCACCGCCCGCCAGGTGGCCGCCGACCAGCGTCTGCTGGAACCTGTGGCGGACCTCGCCGAGCGGCGCGAGGCCTTCGTCGCCGAACTGCGCGGCATCCTGCGCGACATGTCCGAAGTCGAACGGATCTCACGTCAGCAGTTCGTCCAACGCGAACTGGCCCGGCACTCCGCGGGCGGCGGCTCGGCGTAGCAAGCAATGCCCAGCGAACGATGGACCGTCGGCGACGTCACGATCACCAAGGTGGTCGAAAGCGAATCATGGCTGCCCGTCGCGTTTCTGCCCGAGTTCTTGCCGAGATCGTCAACCGCGGATGTCGAGGCGCTGCCATGGCTGGCACCCCAGTACGTCCGCGACGGGCAGATCAGCATGGGCATCTATTCGTTCCTGCTGGAGACACCCGATCGCCAGCTGGTCGTCGAGACGGCCGTCGGGAACGCCAAAGCCCGTGCGGGCCTGCCTTTAACATGCTCGATACCGGGTTCCTCGACGATTTTCGGAACGTCTGGGGGCCCGATGAAGTCGACGTCGTCGTCTGCACCCATCTGCATGTCGACCATGTTGGGTGGAACACCCATCTGGTGGATGGCGACTGGCGGCCCACGTTCACCAACGCCGCCTACTGCTTTATCGACCAGGAGTATCGGCACTGGGAGCGATGCGCGACCAACGACGACGGTGTGAACCCGTTGTTCGATGCCGTAGCGGTTTTCTCGGACTCTCTGCTGCCTATCGTGGACGCCGGGCTGGCCATCTTCGTAGCTCCGTCAGCCCAGCTGACGCCGGAAGTTGCTCTGATCCCTTCGCACGGGCACACCCCCGGTCACGTCTCGGTGCTCGTCCAGTCGCGGGGAGAGTGCGGTGATCACCGGCGACCTCGTGCACTTCCCGTGTCAGATCGGTCACCCGGACTGGTTGTGTGTCTACGACTACGACGCGGTGGCGGCTGCCGAGACTCGGAATGCCTTCCTCGAGCGTTTCGCCGACACGGGGACGATCGTGATCGGCACACATTTCGGCACTCCGACTGGTGTACTCGTCCACCGCGATGGTGCGTCCTTCCGCCTGACGCCTGCTGGGTAGCGAGCTGCCACGCCATACCCTGGTGACATGACGACGGTCGCGCCGCGGGTGCGCAACACCCGCACCGCCACGGTGTGGCCGGTGCTCGTCGGGGTCGCTCTGCTGGCGGGTGTCACCGCCGCGGGCATCGCCGCGCTGTCGGTGGCCGACGCGCTGACCGCCACCGGTCTGCCCGATCCCGGACCGGTCACCAGTTACGGCCTGCCGTTCGTGCGGGCCGCGGGCGAGATCGCGGCCGTCGTGGCGGTCGGGTCGTTCCTCCTCGCCGCGTTCCTGGTGCCGCCGCAGGCCAACGGCGTCCTCGACGCATCGGGCTACCGCGCGCTACGGATGGGCACCGTCGCCTCGGGGGTGTGGGCGGTCTGCGCGGCGCTGCTGGTGCCGTTGACCGTCTCCGACATCACCGGGCAACCGCTGGCCAGCAGGCTCAGCCCGTCCGACATCTGGTCGGTGGCCAGCCTGATCGACACCGCGGGCACCTGGCGGTGGACGGCGCTGTTCGCGGCCATGGTCACGGTGGTCAGCATCCCGGTGCTGCGCTGGTCGTGGACGCCGGTGCTGTTCGGCGGCGCACTGGTCACCCTGCTGCCGCTGGCGCTGACCGGCCATTCGTCGGCAGGCGGATCGCACGATCTGGCCACCAACAGCCTGCTCATTCACCTGATCGCCGGTGCGGTGTGGGCCGGTGGCCTGCTGGCGCTGCTGGCGCACGCCGTGCGGGGAGGTGAGCACGCCGACCTGGCCGCGCGTCGGTTCTCCGCGGTCGCGCTGTGGTGCTTCGTGGCGATGGCCCTGTCCGGCGTCGTCAACGCGTTGGTGCGGATCAAGCTTGGCGACCTGCTGCACAGCGGGTACGGCTGGCTGGTCATCGGCAAGGCGGTCGCGCTGTTCACGCTCGGTGTCATCGGTTGGCAGCAGCGGCGCCGCGGTGTGGCCGCGCTGGCGGCCGACCCCGATGCCCGACGGCCGCTGATCCGGCTGGCGCTGATCGAGGCGGTGGTCTTCGGCCTCACGTTCGGTATCGCCGTCGCGCTCGGGCGCACCCCGCCGCCACCGCCGCCGATCTACAACCCGTCGATTCCGGCGATCGAGAT
>JAVRPF010000700.1:0-7529 GCA_032162385.1 Mycobacterium sp. | reverse complement strand
CACCAGCTAGTCCCGTTGCACGCGGGGGCCCGATTTGGGCGCGGAATCGTGCCCTCAGCACACGGGAACGCGCCGAAATCCCTACGAGGCGATCTTCCGATAGATGTCGAGCGTCTGCTCGGCGATGTGCGCCCAGGAGAACTCGTCGATACAGCGCTGGCGTCCCGTCCGCCCATACCGCTGGGCCCGCTCCGGTTCGGCGACAAGCGCGTTCACCGCGTCGGCGAGTCCGGCCTCGAAGGACCCGGTGTCGGCCGGGTCGTAGTGCACCAGTAGCCCGGTTTTCTGGTCGGCCACCACCTCGGGTATGCCGCCGACGTCCGAAGCGACCACCGCCGTCGCGCACGCCATCGCCTCCAGATTCACGATGCCCAGTGGTTCGTAAACCGACGGACATACGAAAACCGTTGCAGCCGAAAGTATTTCGCGAATCTTTGCGGTCGGCAACATCTCCCGAACCCAGAACACCCCGGCACGCACGGCGGCCAGGCCCTGTACCGCCGCCGCGACCTCGGCCGCGATCTCGGGAGTATCCGGCGCGCCAGCGCACAACACCAGCTGAACGTTCGGCGCGAACCGGTGCGCCGCCCCGACGAGGTGCGCGACGCCCTTCTGCCGGGTGATCCTGCCGACGAACGCCACGATCGGCTTCGTCGGGTCGACGCCGAGGTCGGCGAGCACCGACTCGCCCGGCTGCGGCTGGGCCGGATACCACACCTGCGTGTCGATGCCGTTGCGCACGACGTGCACCCGGTTGGGGTCCAGCGCCGGATAGGTTCTCAGCACGTCCTCGCGCATGCCGGCGCTCACCGCGATCACGGCGTCGGCGGCCTCCACCGCGGTGCGCTCCACCCACGACGACACGCGGTAGCCGCCACCGAGTTGTTCGGCCTTCCACGGCCGCATCGGCTCGAGCGAATGCGCGGTCAAGACATGGGGAACGCCGTGCAGCAGCGCGGCGAGGTGGCCGGCCATCCCGGTGTACCAGGTGTGGGAGTGCACGACCGTCGCCGACGCGGCGGCGTTCGCCATGACCAGATCGGCCGACAACGTGGACAGGGCCGGGTTTGCGCCCTGCAGCGCGGGGTCGGGCTGGGCCACGAAGACGCCCGCCCGCGGCGCGCCCATGCAGTGCACGTCGACCTCGCATAGATGCCGAAGCTGTGCGACGAGCTCGGTGACGTGCACCCCGGCACCGCCGTACACCTCGGGTGGATACTCCCGTGTCATCATCGCCACCCGCATGGTGAAGACGGTAGTAGTCGACGCGAGTCACCGCACCCAATTGTCTTGACGCGGCCCGACGAAACTCGCGGTCAATCGTGCGAATGCCTAGCCGCAGCTCGTGGCGGCCGATAGGTTTGGACCATGAGGGAATTGCCACACGTGCTGGGGATCGTCCTGGCCGGCGGTGAGGGCAAGCGTCTCTATCCGCTGACCGCCGACCGGGCCAAGCCAGCGGTTCCGTTCGGGGGCGCCTACCGGCTCATCGACTTCGTGCTGTCCAATCTGGTCAACGCCCGGTATCTCCGGATCTGCGTTCTCACGCAATACAAGTCGCATTCGCTGGACCGCCACATCTCGCAGAACTGGCGGCTTTCCGGGCTTGCCGGGGAGTACATCACGCCGGTGCCCGCGCAACAGCGACTCGGCCCGCGCTGGTACACCGGATCGGCCGACGCGATTCTGCAGTCGCTCAACCTCATCTACGACGAGGACCCCGACTACGTCGTCGTATTCGGTGCCGACCACATCTACCGGATGGATCCGGAGCAGATGCTCCAGTTCCACATCGCGAGCGGTGCGGGCGCGACCGTCGCGGGTATCCGGGTGCCGCGGGCCGAGGCGACCGCGTTCGGCTGCATCGACGCCGATGAATCGGGCCGCATCCGCGCGTTCGTGGAGAAGCCCGCCGACCCGCCGGGCACGCCCGACGACCCCGAGCAGACCTTCGCGTCGATGGGCAACTACATCTTCAGCACCAAGGTGCTCGTCGACGCCATCCGCGCCGACGCCGACGACGACCGTTCCGATCACGACATGGGCGGCGACATCATTCCGCGGCTGGTGCGCGATGGGATGGCGGCGGTCTACGACTTCAACGACAACGAAGTCCCCGGCGCCACCGAACGCGACCATGGCTACTGGCGCGACGTCGGCACACTCGACGCCTTCTACGACGCGCACATGGACCTGGTGTCGGTGCACCCGGTGTTCAACCTCTACAACCGGCGCTGGCCCATCCGCGGCGAGCCGGAGAACCTTGCGCCAGCCAAGTTCGTCAATGGTGGCTCCGCGCAGGAGTCCGTGGTGGGTGCGGGCAGCATCGTCTCCGCGGCGTCGGTGCGCAACTCGGTGCTGTCGTCCAACGTGGTGATCGACGACGGCGCGATCGTCGAGGGCAGCGTCATCATGCCGGGCGTCCGCATCGGCCGTGGCGCGGTGGTGCGGCACGCGATCCTCGACAAGAACGTCGTGGTGGGCCCCGGCGAAATGGTCGGTGTCGACCTGGAGAAGGACCGTGAGCGGTTCGCGATCAGCGCCGGTGGCGTGGTGGCGGTCGGCAAGGGCGTCTGGATCTAATCGGCGGACTGACCGGTTGTCGCCGCCAGCGCCAGAGGCGGAACACGCCGAAGCCCAGCGCAACCAGTGCGACCACCACGAGCGCCGGCAGCAGAATCGCCGCGAACACCAACCCGACACTGGTGACGTCCTCGATCGTGCTCAGCACCGGAGCGGCCACCCCGGCGGTGGCGACATTGGCGGCCGGGCGCACGGCCGACTTGGTCAGCGACACGACCAGGGCGACGACGACGCCGACGGCGACCGGAATCCACTGCCCGGTTTGGCCGAACGCGCCTGGGTCGGTGACCGCGGAGGTCTGGGCGGCCGTGCCGGACCCGAACACGATGCCGCCCGCCGTCGGCCGGACGAACGTGTGGATGCGTCGTTGACACTGTCGAGTGCGGGGATCTTGTCGGCGACGACTTCGACGACGAGCAACACTGCCACGATCGACATGACCCAGCCGTTCTCCAGCCACGCCCAGGCCTGCGGCGCGTGACCAGGTCGGTGAACCGGGACAACAGGCCAAGCGCCAGCAATGGGATGCAGGCGTTGAGTCCCGCCGCGGTGGCCAGCCCGAAACCGGTCAGCAGTTGCACTACATCAGTGTCTCAGCTGAGGTGCCGGGCCTTCTGCTGATCGCGCCGCGGGGGCTTATCGTGCGGCGGTACTTTTGGCGTGTCTCGTACCGACCGCCCCTTGCCTGCCACGGTGGCGAGTGCGCGAAAGCAGCGCGGACATATCGGCTTTCCTGCCTTGTCTACCGACCAACTCTTGCCACCGCCGGGGCATGATCTCCCGGTCATGCGGGAACCAGCACCGCGACGTCGCTGTGTAGGTGCGCCAGGCCGCTGTCGAGCGTCACCAACTGTCCTTGGCGGCTCCGCGCGAGCTGAGCAAGGTAGGCGTCGGTGACTTGGCGGTGACCCACCACGCCGCCCAATTCGACGTCGGCGAATGGCACGTCGTCGGGCCAGAACTCGTGGCGGCTCGCGCTGCCCATTGCGATGACGACGTCGCGTGCGGTGGATGCGGCCTGGCCGGAGCGCAACAGGAATCGGACGAGGCTTCCCTGTGTGATCGGGCATGTCGCAAAGTCGGTGTCGGACGTCGACAGCCATTCGGCAGCTGCGTCGTGATGCACGTGTTCGGCGACGACCAGCGCGACGAGCACGTTCGAATCGAGCAGTGCCGTCACTCGTCGTCCAGGGAGCGCACGTCCTCAGAGGTCACGATCGTTCCGACGCTGACGACGGGCAATCCCGTTCTCGGGTCCGTGGACATGGCGGCCGACGTGCCGGAGCCCAGGCCGCGCCGGATGAGGTCGGCGACGGTTTCGCTCAATGTGCGTCGGGTGTCGCGCGCGATCGCTTGCGCCTGTTTGTGCAGGTCGTCCGGGAGATCGATGGTAGTGCGCACACCACACATTAGCATCATCGCATCGTGATGTGTTGATGCAGCACGTGCGGTCACCAGACGCCTGGCACCAACCGGTAGTGCACCTTCTGCGTGTACTCGTCGTACCCGTCGAGTTCCTGACGCAGCATCTTCTCCTCGTCGTCGATGCGGAGCGCAAGGATCGGCAGCGCCAGGATGGTCGCCAGCAGCCCCCAGTACGAGTCGAGCGCAAGCGGAGTGCCGACCATCATGATTAGCGTGCCGACGTACATCGGATGCCGGACGAGGCCGTAGACGCCCGTCGAGACAACCTTCTGGTCCGCCTCCACCGTGATGGTCGCGGCCGCATAACTGTTCTGGATGACGACGAGCTGCGCGAACCCCAGCCCAATACCGACCAGGACGTTGCCGAGCACGACGACGGGTGTTGGCACATGCGACCATCCGAACCGATGGTCGAGCGCACTGACGACGAGCACCGCGACGACCGCGACGATCGTCCCGGTGATGACGAGCTTCTGAATGGTTCTGGTCTCGGCGATCGGACCGGCTTTCATCCGCCGCTGAAGTGCTGCCGGATCCTTCACCGCGAGATAGACGCTCGGGACGAGGGTGGCGACGATGAACACGGCGATGAAAACCCATGCCTGCCAATAGTTCAGCGTGCCTGCCGGCCAGAACAGCAGCACGACGAAGAACGCCACTCCGAAGAGTCCCGACGCCAGTGTTTGCAGGACGATCTTCATGATTCTTTCTTGTCGGTTTACAGCGCATCTCGGTTCCGATAGACAGCGCCGGCCAGTAGCGTCAGCGCGGCCGCGACGGCGACCATCACGGACAACGTGACGATGGGGTAGTTCGCCGGCGCCGTGGTACGGCCCACCGGCGACAGGTCGATGAGCCAGCGCGGCAACCGCAGCAGCGCGCCCAGGTACAGCGACGTGACGACGAATGTGACTGCCAGCCAACCGATCCAGGGATGCTTGACCGCGACTGCGAGCGCCGCGATGCCGGCGATCACCGCCATGGCAGGCACGAACGCCAGGCCCGCCAGCGTCAACCGCACGATGGTTGCGGGCTCACCGAGCGTCACGCCGGCACCAAGGCCGTTGCCCAATCCGGCGCAGAACATCAGCACCGCCGATCCGAACAGCGCGGCCGCCACGGCGGTGAACAACCAACGCCAGCGCGACACCGCGCCGGCCAGGACGGCCTCGCCGAGCCCGGACTGTTCGTCGTTGAACACCCGCAGCACGGCCGTGACGACATACGCGGTGGCGGCGGCCGCCAGGAACTGCGTCATCGTCGTGTACACGCCGTCGTTGCCCTGCGCGGCAAGCACCCTGGCGAGCAGCTCGTTGTCCTTGGCCGCGTCGAGCAGCGACTTGGTCATCGAACCAAAGGCCAAGCCGCCCAGGAACAATCCGACGGTCCAGCCGATGGTTTGGCCTCGCTGCAGCGTCAGGTGCAGACTCAGCACGCCATTGATCGGACGGGCGTTCGGCCGCTCACCGGACGACGGGATGTTCCCGTCGTCGTACTGGCGTCGGCTCTCCAACACGGCGGCCAACACCATCAGCCCGACCGTGAGCGCCACTAGCATCGTCAAGGGCCACCACCGCACGTCGACGAACGGGCGCATCTGCTGCGCCCAGGCGATGGGGGAGAACCAGCTCAGTGCGCTACCGGAGTTGTCGATGACGTCGCCGATCCCGCGCACCAGGGCGGCCAGCGCCAGCACCGCCATCGCGGCGCCGGTGGCCGTGCGCGCCTGACGCCACAGCTGGGCGGTCACCGCGGCGACCGCACCGAACACCATTGCCACACCGGTGACGCCCAGGCACATCGCCGCGGTGTCGACGATGTCGAAGCCGGTCGCGGCCATGGCCAGTGTCATGGTGACCGCGAGGACCGCGTTGACCCCGCCGACCAGGATCAGTGCGGCGGACGTGCGGGCATAACGTCCGACGACTGAGGACAGCACCAATTCTGCTGCACCGCTTTCCTCTTCGGTACGGGTATGGCGAATCACGGTAAGAATGCTCATGATCGAGGCGGCGACGATCAGCGTGAGCATCAGCTCGTTGGCCATCATCGCGCCCAGGTCGGCTTCGTTGCCGCCGAACATCGGCCCGCCCAACATCATTCCGGCGGGCGTTTTGAGCAGATTGACGCGGGCCAGTCGCTGCGCCTCATCCGGGTAGGCCAGTTTGATGGCGTTCGGTGCGTAGACCATCGTCAGCACGAGGACAGCGATCCACACCGACAGCCGGATGCGGTCGCGGCGCAGTGCGAGCCGGAGGAGGTGCAGCGTTCCCGTCCACGTGGAACCGTCCGGTGTGGCTCCGTACTGCACAGGACGTGGTGCGACGGTGGTGGTGCTCATCGCGTCGCTCCTTGGTACTCGCGCAGGAACATGTCCTCGAGCGACGCAGGCGTCACGGTGAGGTCGATGATGCCCAGATCGGTGAGCAGGGCCATTGCGCGGTCCAGATCGTTGCGGCCGACCGAGAAGGTGTAGTGGCCGTCGTGGATCGAGAAATCGTGCACGAACTGGGTGCGCTGCAGCGTCTGGCCGTCTGTGCGGGTGCGCACCGTGACGGTCGTGCGCATCAGGTGGCGCAGCTCGTCGAGGGTTCCGGACTTCACCGCGCGGCCGGCGCGGATGATAGTCACCGTGTCGCACAGCTTCTCCACCTCGGCGAGGATGTGACTGGACAGCAGGACCGCAGCGCCCCGGCAGGAGACTTCCTCTACGCACAGCTGAAAAGCCTTCTCCATCAACGGATCCAGGCCGGACGTCGGCTCGTCGAGAATGTAGAGCTCGGCGTTGGTCGAGAACGCCGCCACGATGGCCACCTTCTGCCGATTGCCCTTGGAGTACGTGCGCGCCTTCTTGTGCGGGTCGAGTTCGAAGCGCTCGATCAACTGGTCACGGCGCCGGGTGTCGACGTCGTTGCCGCGCAGCCGGGCCAGGAAGTCGATGGCCTGCTGTCCGGTCAGGTTGGGCCACAGCGTCACGTCGCCGGGCACGTAGGCGATCCGCCGATGCAGCGCTACCGCGTCGCGCCACGGGTCGCCGCCGAGCAGACGGACGCTGCCGCCATCGGCGCGCAGCAGACCCAGCAGTACCCGGATGGTGGTCGACTTGCCCGCGCCGTTCGGCCCGAGGAAGCCGGTGACATCGCCCGGCACGACCGTGAGGTCGAGGCCGTCGAGTGCCTTGGTGCGGCCGAAAGACTTGGACAGGCCCCGGATTTCGACCGCGGGTTGCGACCGCGCAGTGGCGCTAGCCTGCCGCAGGGACGTCGCTGTCATTCTGTTCTCCTTCATCGGAAGTGCTGAACGGGATGCCTTGTTCGTGCTGGGTCAGGAACGCGTCGTACATCGTCGAGTCGGTCAACAGGCCCTCGGTGTAGACCTCGAGGGCGGGTAGGATCATGTCCTCGCCGTAGTCGCGCAGCACCGCGCGCAGATCGGTTGGGTTGTCGTGCATCTGCAGGTAGAGCAGAAATCCGCCGCCGCTGGCCATGCCCAGGTACATGGCCCTGGCGCGCGGGTCACGG
>JAVRPF010000699.1:0-3512 GCA_032162385.1 Mycobacterium sp. | reverse complement strand
ACGCACGCTCGCGCAAGAAGGGGGGTGCTCGCGCAAGCAAGAAGAAGGTGAGCTACAGAAGCGCGGACTGTTCCACGATGTTGGTCATCACCCGCACGCCGACGACGAGTGCCCGCTCGTCGAGGTCGAACGTCGGCTGGTGCAGATCCAGCTGCGGCCCGCGGCCCGACCAGACGCCGAGGCGGGCCATGGCGCCGGGGACGTCCTCCAGATACCAGGAGAAGTCCTCGCCGCCACCCGACTGACGGGTATCGGTGAGCACGTCGGGCCCGACTGCCTCGATGGCGTGGGTGAGGATGCGCGTCGACAACGCCTCGTTGACCACCGGCGGCACGCCGCGTCGGTATTGCACGCTGTACTCGACGTTCAGTGGCGCCATCAACGACGAAACGATTTCGCGGACAAGCAATTCCATCGCGACCCAGGCCTCGCGGCTGGCCGTGCGGATGGTGCCTGCCAGCGCGCCGGACTGCGGGATGGCGTTGGCGGCCACCCCGGCGTTCACCGCGCCCCCCCCCATGATCGGGCTGGCCCGCGGGTCGACCCGCCGCGACAGCACGCCGGGGACACCGGTGATCAGGGCGCCCAGCGCGTAGACCAGGTCACCGGTGAGGTGCGGCCGCGAGGTGTGCCCGCCCGGCGAGTGCAGCGTGATCTCGACCTGATCGGCCGCCGACGTGATCGGGCCCGCGGTCACCGCCACCTTGCCGACTTCGAGCCGCGGATCGCAGTGCAGCGCGAAGATCCGCGACACGCCGTTCAGCGCACCCGCCGCGATGGCGTCGATGGCGCCGCCGGGCATCAGCTCCTCGGCGGGCTGGAAGATCAGCCGGACGCCGACCGGCAGCTCGGGCACCGTGGCCAGCGCCAGCGCCGCCCCCAGCAGCACCGACGTGTGCCCGTCGTGGCCGCAGGCGTGCGTGACGCCGGGCATCAGCGACGCGTACGGCGCCCCGGTCCGCTCGGCCATCGGCAGCGCGTCCATGTCGGCGCGCAACGCCACCCGCGGGCCATGCTCGGGGCCGAAGTCGCACGTCAGCCCGGTGCCGCCGGGCAGCACCTTCGGGTTAAGGCCGGCGTCGGCCAAGTGCGATGCGACGAACTGCGTGGTCGCGAACTCCTGCCGGCCCAACTCGGGATTCTGGTGGATGTGTCGCCGCCACGCCACCAGGTCGTCGTGGTGCGCGGCCAACCACGCTTCGGTGTACTCCTGCAGGCTCATCGCGCCGCCTGAAGTCGCTGTACCCGGTCCCGCTCGGTGGGCGTCTCGGCCAGGGCGACGACGGTGCGCGCCAGCATGACGGCCCCCTCGACGACGGCCTTGTCGGCACTCGGTCCCGCCGCGGCCGCGGCGAATGCGGGCTGGTGGATCGACGCGCCGTTGGCGTCGATGCCCACGATCGGGTGGATGCCCGGCATCACCTGCGTGACGTTGCCCATGTCGGTGCTGCCCAGCGGCAGCGCGGCCTCGACCTCCACGGCGACCGGAGTCCGGCCCAGCCGCACCATCTCGGCGCGGAAGACGTCTGCCAGCCACTGGTCGGGTGTCAGCTCGAGGTAGGAGGGTTCGGTCTCGGATACCTGGTAGTCGCAGCCGGTGGCCACCGCGCCCGCCAGGAAGCAGTCCGACATCCTGCCCTCGAGCTCGCGCAGCGACCAGGCGTCGTTTGCGCGCATCGTGTACTCCATCTCGGCGTGTGCCGGGATGACGTTCGTCGCCTGTCCGCCGTCGGTGACGATGCCGTGCACCATCTGCCCGGGCGCAAACTGCTGCCGGAGCAACCCGATCGACACCTGAGCGACGGTGATCGCGTCGGCGGCGTTCAGGCCCAGATGCGGCGCGACGGCGGCGTGCGCCTCTCGACCCAGGTAACCCACCGCGACCTGCGACAACGCCAACGACCGCGCGCGGGCGATGTCGAGCGGCCCGGCGTGCAGCATGACCGTCGCGGCGATGTCGTCGAACGTGCCCGCCGCGAGCATCAGCGCCTTGCCCCCGCCGGCCTCCTCTGCGGGCGTGCCGAGCAGCACCACCGTCAGGTCCAGCTGGTCGGCGACCTCGGCCAACGCCAGCGCCGCCCCGACCGCGGACGCCGCGATGATGTTGTGTCCGCAGGCATGGCCGATCTCGGGAAGTGCGTCGTACTCGGCGCAGATGCCGACGACCAGCGACCCGCTGCCATATGCGGCGCGGAACGCGGTGTCCAACCCGCCGGGCGCGGCAATGATCTCGAAGCCACGGCCGGCGACCAGGGCCTGCGTCTTGGCGCAGCTGCGGTGTTCGGCGAAGGCGAGCTCGGGCTCGGCGTGGATCGAGTGCGACAACTCGATCAAGTCGCCACGACGTCGCTGGACTACGTCCTCGACGGTCGTCGACGCGGTGGCGGTGGGCATCCTGGCAGTATCTCACCGCCGATCTGTTCTTCGCGCCAGCGCTCATCGCCGCCCGTTACGCTTCCTCCTCGTGACCAGTGCACCGACCGATCCGCAGGCCACCGCCGACGCGGCCGCCGCCGAACTCCTGGCGCGCACCGGCGTGGACTCCTTCGACGTCGCCGTGGTCCTCGGCTCGGGATGGGCGCCCGCCGCCGCGGAACTCGGCGAGCCGTCCGCCGACATCGCAATGGCCGATCTGCCCGGGTTCACCCCGCCCACCGCGGCGGGGCACGATGGTCGGGTGCTGGTGGTCCCCGTCGGCGACAGGCGGGTGCTGGTGCTGCTCGGCCGCATCCACGCCTACGAGGGCCGCGACCTGCGCCACGTCGTGCATCCCGTCCGTACGGCCTGCGCCGCGGGCGCCCGCACGGTCGTGCTGACCAACGCCGCGGGTGGGCTGCGGGAGGATTTCACGGTGGGCCAGCCGGTGCTGATCAGCGACCACCTCAACCTGACTGCCCGCTCGCCGCTGGTCGGCGCGCAGTTCGTCGACCTGGTCGACGCGTACGCGCCGCGGCTGCGCGCGCTGGCCCGCGACGTCGATCCGACCTTGGTCGAGGGCGTATACGCCGGACTGCCAGGGCCGCACTACGAGACGCCTGCCGAGATCCGGATGCTTCGCACGCTGGGTGCCGACCTGGTCGGCATGTCGACGGTGCACGAGACGATCGCCGCGCGGGCCGGCGGGGCCGAGGTGCTGGGCGTCTCGCTGGTGACGAACCTGGCCGCCGGGATGACGGGCCAACCGCTCAGCCACGCCGAGGTGCTGGAGGCCGGGCGTCAGTCGGCGACGCGGATGGGTTCCCTGCTGGCCGACGTGCTGGCCCGCCTGTAGGCGAACCGCTTGGTCAGCGCGACGAAACCGCGCGCCATCAGCGGCGCGGCGAACAGCATGAGCAGCACCCGCACCACCTGCGCGGCAATGATGAACGTGACGTTGGAACCGGTCTCGACGGCCGTGGCCAGCACCGCGTAGACGCCGCCGGGGCTGGTGGCCAGGTAACCCTCGAGCGGGCTGATCCCGGTCATGTGGGCCAACAGCACGCCCAGTCCCGCGCAGGCGACGTTGAGGAAGA
>JAVRPF010000698.1:0-3294 GCA_032162385.1 Mycobacterium sp. | reverse complement strand
TCACGCCGTCGGCGGCAAGTGCCGCGAGTGCCCGCAGTACCCCGATCCGGTACGACTCGGCGGTGCCGGGCCGGCGGGCCGTCGCGGCGGTTACCGCTCCGGTCGCGAGGTCGGTGGTCAGGCAGTCGGTGGCGAGGCGGTCGACGTTGAGCCCGAACGTGCCCCCGCCCGATCCGGTGACGCCGACGCCGAGGCGCAGCAGGGCGGAGCCGATCCTCACCATCGTGGGTACGGACAAACCGAGATCCGCGAAAAACGCGACAGTACGCAGGCTGCGTCCGGTCGCGAGCGTGATCCCGGTCGCGGGCTGCCCGTCTCGGCCGGCCCGACCGAGCTGCTGATACAGCGCGGCGAGGTCAGTCGGTGGCGACACGGCGGTGACGCAGCGGACGTCTGCGCGGTCGATCCCAAGCCCGAACGCACTAGTCGCGACGACGATCATTGGAAGGTAGCCGTCCTCGCCGACGCTTGGTGCTTCCCGAAATGTGAACACAACCGCCTGCTTCTCCGCCTCCGATAGTCTGGAGTGAAACCGCAGAACCCGGGCGGTACCGGTGTCGCCGACATAGGCACGCAGCGCCGCAGCTAGCGCGTCGACCTCGCGCACGGTGAGGCAGTACAGAATTGCGTGCCCGTCGAGGGTGTCGACGACCCGTTCGACCAACCCGGCGAGTGCGACGGGGCCGCCCGCACCAACGGGGAACGTCCGCTTGTACAGCGCGAGGGTGGTTCGCAACGGGTTCGCGGCAACGAACGTGAACGTGTCCGGGTCGGTGTCCGCGCGTCCGTTGGGGACGACGCTGGTTCCGGTGCCCGGATCGGGGGCGGGCAATGCGGGCAGGCCGAGCAGACCGGTTCGCAGCCCGTCGACGACGCTGCGGGTCGCGGTCGCAGTTACGGCCGTCAGCGGCAGCCCGTAGGTGGCGCGCATGCGGGCGAGGTACAGCTCGAGGCGGCGGAAGCTTGGTCGGAAGTCGTCGCCCCACTGCACGAACGTGTGCGCCTCGTCGACGGCGATACGGGAGATGGTCCCGTTGGCGACGGCAGCTTCGACGACGCTTTGCATCCGGCGCTGGCACAGCCGTTCCGGTGACAGGTAGATCAGCTTGATTCCGTGGTCGGCTTGACCGGTGAGTTGGTCGGCTACCTCGGACTTGCCGAGCCGGGAAACGGACTCGGTCATGGGGGCGACCAGGGCGCGCACCGCACCGCCGATCGTCTTGTTCAGCTCAAGGGCCTGATCGGTCATCAGTGCAACGAGGGGGGAGATCACGAGGGTCACCCCGGGGCTGACCAGTGCAGGGAGCTGGAACGTGTATGACTTGCCGAAACCGGTCGGGAGCACGGCGAGCACGTCGTGGCCGCGGGCGGCCGCGTCGATAACGGCCTTCTGCTCGTCCTTGAGGACGAGCGGCGTGTCGGAGAGGTTGAGCAGCCCACCGACTTCGGCGCTGCGGGCGAGGATCGTTTCGTCGTGGGTGTCGCCCCGGGAATCTGCAGCAACGAGCGCGTCGCGCTGTGCGGTGGTGAGGGCGAGGTGGCGGATCCGGCGGGTCTGCGGGAGTAGAGCGTGCTCCTCGAGCGCATTGGGTGTCGACAGCGTGGCGGCGCGGGTCGAGTCGAGCAGCCCCTTCGTGGCGAGGAAATCCCAGATTCGCGCCCAGCCATCGGTCATCGGCATGACGTTGCCACCACACGGCTCGCCCGTGTCCCTGTCGGGTTCGTGAAGGTCCTCGTCAAGCGACTCGAGGAAAATCCGCCGATAAGTGCGCCGCTGCCGAGTGTCGCCGGTGAGCTTCCGATCACTGATGACGATGACACCGGTGTGCGACGAGGATCGTACGAGCCGCCCGACGGCCTGCCGGAGCTCGAGTGCGGCCAGCGGAAGGTAGTACGTTTCGGTCGCTACCAAATCAGGGTCCTCTGCGCCAGCTTCGGCTTCTGCGGCGGCAACGGCGGCGCGCCGTGCGGCGATGACCGGGTCGTTGGCGGATGCGAACGGCAACTTATTGATCCAGACGAGGTTGAGCCGCTCGGCGGGCTTGATGTCGACACCGGCCCACAGGCCCTTGGTGCCCACACAAATGCCGCCGCGGGTGGCGAGCGCATCAGTGGCGAGGCGGTTCCCGACAAGCCCGGCAGCGTGCACCGGCACTGGGATGGCGCCGGTGGCGGCGGCGTCCGCGGCGAGGCTTCTCGCTAGGTGCAGGGCGATGTCGGCGGCAGAGCGGCGGGCGGTGGTGAGAACAAGGGCGCCGCCGTTGTGGACGACTTGGGCGCCAGCGCCAGCGCCGTGGGTGATTTCACGCGCGTAACCGGTGAGCTGGTGTGCGATGGTGTGGACTGCGGCGGCGGAGTGCTCGGCCCAGGACGGGAAGTCGCTGAACGCGACGAGGCGGGCCTGGGAGCGCAGGTCGAACGGGGTGCCCAGGCTGGCGACGGCGAGGTCGAGCAGGGCGAGGCGGCGCCGCAGGAACTCCCAGCCTCCGGCGACCCGCAGAGTTGCGGAGGTGAGGAATGTGCGGGCGAACACGACGCGGAACTGCTGCCAGACATGGTCGAGTTGCAGCTCGACCGGGGCGGTGGACACCGCCGCGCGGTACAAGCGGCGGGTCGCGGCAGGGGTGTCACCGTGGTCTTCCGTGACGTACACAACCCGGTTGGACACGTCGGTTAGCACACGCGCGGTCCGGATCGCGGCGTCCCGGTCGGCGTCGGAACCAAGGTCACCTGCGTCGGTGCTTTCTTGCGCGCTGCCGCCGGCCCGGTTGTCGGGGTCGTCCTCGTCGGGGTCGGCAATAACGTCCCCGGCTTCGAGCGCTTCGGCGTCGGCGGCGTCGTTGTCGACGCCGTCAACCATGCCAATGCCGCTGCTGTTCCCGGAGCTGCCTCTATCCTGCGCCTGCGCGCGGGTCAGGTTCGCGGTGGCGCCGGTTCGGTTCGACTGCACCGGGACCGGCGCGACCGGGTTCGCGACGGTGACCCGGCTGGTACCGGTGACAGGTGCCGGGGCGACTGACCCGAGGATCGTGGTCGCGTGGTCCACGATGGTGCGGGCTGCGGCTTCCAGAGTTGACAGCCGAGTCGCGAGCATCCGGGTCCGCTCGCGGCTGAACCAGTCCATCCCAGTGCCGGCCGGCGCGGCCAGGTATGCCCACAGAGCAGACGCGACGTCACCAACGACGTAGGCGCTCCGCTGCACGAGCAGGGTGACGGCGCGGGCACGGTCCTCGCCGTGCTCGGTGCCGAAAGGGGAGGCCAGCGTCGCGACGCGGCCGGGTCCGGCGCTGCCAA
>JAVRPF010000697.1:0-3712 GCA_032162385.1 Mycobacterium sp. | reverse complement strand
GGGCTAACTAGGCTTGCGCCACGATGACTCAGAAGAAGAGCACGGCGCAGCGGCTGGGCCGGGTCCTGGAGACGGTGACGCGGCAGAGCAGCCGGGTGCCCGCCACCCCCGAATTCGGCTCCTGGGTCCTGGGTCGCGTCTCGGAGAGTCAGCGCAGGCGACGGGTGCGCATACAGGTCATCCTGACTACGTTCGTGATCTTCGCGAACCTCATCGGCATCGGGGTCGCAACGCTAGTGGTCACCGTCGCGTTTCCGACACCGAACGTCTTCGAACCGCAGGTCCGCTGGATCACCTTCGGCGCCGTCCCCGCGTACATCTCCACCGCGTTGATGGTCGGCGTCTTCTGGGCCACCCACCGGGTGATGAACAACGTCCGGTGGTCCATCGCGGGAAGAGAGCCTACCCGGGACGATCAGCGCAACACGTTCTTCGCGCCATGGCGCCTGACCCGTGTGTTGCTCGCCCTGTGGAGCATCGGCGCCATCCTGCTCACCACGCTTTACGGCCTGCAGGACACCGACTTCATCCCGAAGTGGCTCCTCGGCGTCAGCTTTCCCGGCATCGTCGTCTCGGCCAGCTGCTACCTGTTCACCGAGTTCGCGTTGCGCCCCGTGGCCGCCCAGGCGCTGGAGGTCGGCCCCCCGCCGCAACGGTTCGCGCCCGGCGTGATGGGCCGCACCATGATCGTCTGGGCGCTGGGATCGGGCGTGCCCGTGCTGGGCATTCTGCTGGCCGCGGTGGTCGCGCTGACGCTGCAGAATCTCACCCCCACCCAATTCGCCTACGCGGTCGTGGTTCTGGCGTCGTTCGCGTTGATCTTCGGCTTCATTCTGATGTGGATCCTGTCCTGGTTGATTGCCACACCCCTACGGGTGGTGCGGGCCGCGCTCAACCGGGTCGAGCAGGGCGACCTGGATACCAACCTGGTCGTCTTCGACGGCACCGAACTGGGTCAGCTGCAGCGCGGGTTCAACCAAATGGTGCACGGCCTGCGGGAGCGGGAACGGGTGCGCGATCTGTTCGGCCGTCACGTCGGGCGAGAGGTCGCCGCACGCGCCGAACAGGAAAATCCGAAGCTCGGTGGCGAAGAGCGCCATGCCGTAGTGATATTCGTCGACATCATCGGGTCCACACAGCTGGTGACCAGCCGGCCCGCGGTCGAGGTCGTCGAATTGCTCAACCGGTTCTTCGCCGTGGTCGTCGACGAGGTGGACCGCCACCACGGGCTGGTCAACAAGTTCGAGGGCGACGCGGCCCTGGCCGTCTTCGGCGTGCCGCTGTCACTCGAAAGCCCCGAGGACGAGGCGTTGGCGGCCGCGCGGGCGATGTCGGAGCGGCTGCACGTCGAGGTGCCCGAGTGTGAGGCGGGCATCGGGGTGGCGGCCGGTCAGGTGGTGGCAGGCAACGTCGGCGCCAAGGAGCGCTTCGAGTACACCGTCATCGGCGAGCCCGTCAACGAGGCGGCCCGCTTGTGCGAGCTGTCCAAGACGGTCTCCGGCCATCTGGTGGCCTCGTCGGAGACGGTGCAGCGGGCCAGCGAGAGCGAAAGTGCGCATTGGACTTTGGGCGAGACGGTGACGCTGCGCGGTCACGACGAGCCCACTCGACTCGCCACGCCGGTCTGACCTGGGTCGGACCGCCACCGTTGCGTGACGGGCCGACGTGGACATTCACATGCAGTACGAGATCTTGATCTGGCCGCCATAGAGCGGCTTGAGTGCCGCGGCCATGGCCCTGCGCGGTCAGTTCCTTTGCCGCCGTTGTACTCCTCCCCGATGCCGCGGATCGCCAGGGCGACACACCCGTTCGTCACGATCGCGCCGCGAGCGCACAATGGCCGGCGACGTATCCGCAGTTGCTCAACGGCCGTCGCGACTTCCTGTGCATTGTTGGCGCGGGCGTAGCCGAACTGCTTGTCGGTCGCCGAGTACGCGATGGCGAACCACTGGCTGGCGGCCTCGGCGGGTGCCGCCGTGCCGGGGCCGCCTGCTGCTACCGCACCGGCCACGGCGGCGGCAGCCAACATGGTGGCTGCCATGGCCGACGACGACGGGGGGTCTGAGAAATGATGGGTCATGGTGTCGGTGACGGCCCCAACGGGATGGACGACGGCTGCCTGAGGCTCGGGAGCAGCGGTCGGAACGACGTCGACCGCGCTGACCATGGCAGCCCGCTGCGACTCCACCTGCACGGCCTGCGAGTCGATGTCGGGAGGGACAGAGGCGTTTTGCGCCTGCTGCATCGATCGAGGACCCGACTGCTCATCGTCGGCCTGACTGACGTCGCCGGATACCGTTGCGACGCGCGCAGTCTCGGCTGTCACCGGCGGCTGGCCGTGCGGCTTCTTCGACTTCGGTTCCGCCGCAGACGCGCTGGTGGACGGCCCCGTGGGAGTGGCCTCCTCCTCCGCTCGTGCCGTCGTGGAGGTGATCTCCTCGTCCTTGGTCTCGGCGTCCTCGGTGTCGGCGTCCGACGACGAGTCGGACCCGCCGGTATCGGCCACCGCAATGCCGGGACTGCTCGCTACCGCCGCTCCGATCCCCAGGGCCTCGGCCAGCGCTCCAGCCCGGCCGATGAACGTGGCGGATGACGGCGCCTGCCGTCGGCGACCAATCGTCACAGGAAACGGACTGCACGAGTCATCACGTGGCATCGACATTGAGGCGCACCTTCTGGGACGGACAAAGACCCGAACCTGGTTGTAGCAGCGTTTGCCGCGTTTGCTGGGCGTTCTCGGGTTCCAGACATTTCCCCACTCTCTGGCCCGTCGATCGCGGGGGCGAGATGAATCACATCCAGCCGGCGCAAAAAGTTAGTGATACCGAGCGTCACGGTAATTAAACTGGTGTCATGGATCGCGGTTCAGTGCACGGATTGGTGGGCCACGACGGCCTGCTGCAGATCGAGGAAGGTCTGGATTCCGAGAGCGGCATCGTGTTGCCGCCAGGCGTCAACCTGATCTCACTCATCGACCGCAACATCGCAAACGTCGGTGGCGAGGTGGCCTATCGCTACCTGGACTACACCCGCTCGGCGGACGGGCAGGCCATCGAACTCACCTGGACCCAGCTCGGCCGTCGAATGCGAGCCATCGGTGCTCGTGTGCAACAGGTCGCCTCTTCCGGCGACCGGGTGGCAATCCTTGCACCGCAAGGCCTCGATTACATCGCCGGATTCTTCGCAGCGATCAAGGCTGGCACGATTGCGGTACCGTTGTTCGCACCCGAGCTCCAGGGCCACGCCGAACGTCTCGAAACCGCGCTGCGCGATGCCCGGCCCTCCAGCATCATCACCACTGCCTCGGCGGCCGACGCGGTTCGCGCCTCGCTGACGAAGCTCGAGTTCGCCCGCAGTCCGCACGTCATCACCATTGACGAGATACCCGACTCCGAGGGAGACGCGTTCGTTCCCGTCGACATCGACGTCGATGACGTTTCCCACCTGCAGTACACCTCGGGCTCGACGCGACCGCCGGTCGGCGTGGAAATCACCCACCGCGCGGTCGGCACCAACCTGCTGCAGATGATCCTGTCCATCGACCTGCTGGACCGAAACACCCACGGTGTCAGCTGGCTGCCGCTCTACCACGACATGGGACTGTCAATGATCGGCTTCCCGGCGGTGTACGGCGGGCACTCGACCCTGCTGTCGCCCACGGCGTTCATCCGCAGGCCGCAGCGCTGGATCCACGCGTTGGCGGCCGGGTCGC
>JAVRPF010000696.1:0-3462 GCA_032162385.1 Mycobacterium sp. | reverse complement strand
GCGTTGAGCATGCGGTCGCGGAAGAACGCGTTGTCGATCAGCTTGATGCCGTTGTTCGCAACCGCCGGAATGCCGGCGAGCTTGTGGAAGTAGCGGCCGCGCCGGTACTCCTTGCCCCAGGCGGCCTCCATCCGCTGCGCGTAGTTGGTGAAGTCGTCGGGACCGCCGTTCTGCAGCGCTGCGATCGCGCATTCGCCTGCGGCAAGCCCGGATTCGAGCGCATTGGAGATGCCCGCACCCGACGCCGGCTTGCCTGCGCCGAGGGAGTCGCCGGTGAACAGCACGCCGGGACGCCACGGCGGCCACGCGGTGAAGCCCATCGGCAACCGCCAGGCCCGCACGATCTTGTCCTTCTTCAGCTGTTCGATCGACGGCAGGTCCCACTCGCGGGGCAGCGTGTTCATGAACTCGCCGAGGAACTGGGTCGCGTTGATCTGCTGCCAGTCCTTGTAGCTGTTGACGTAACCAAGGCCGATGTTGATGCGGCCGCCGCCGAACGGGAAGACCCAGCCGTAGCCCGGCAGTTGATCGCCGTTGAATGCGAGCTTGAGGTAGATGTCGAGGGAGTCGGAGTCCGGCTTGTTGGCCTCCATCTCGGCGCGGATCGCGATCGCCGAGTAGCCGTTGTACTCCGAGTCGAGTTTCAGTGCCCGCTTGATGGGGGAGTAGGCGCCGTCGGCCGCGATGACCGCGTCGCCCAAGACCTTCTCGCCGCTCTTGAGCACGACGCCGACGACACGGCCGTTCGCGTCGAGCTCCGGGCCGCTCACCTCACACGACTGGCGGATCTCTGCGCCTGCGGACTCGGCGTGCTTGAGCAGCAGCGTGTCCAGCAGCGGGCGTGGGGCCACGTAGCCGTGGTCGGGCATCCCCGGCCGCTTGGGGAAGGACAGCTCCCACTGCGACGGGCTGAACACCGTCACGCGGTTCACCCGGTGGAACTTGTCGACCTCTTCGGCGAGCCCCATCTTCTGTAGGTAGCTGACGGCGCGGGCGGTCAGTCCGTCACCGCACGGCTTGTCACGGGGGAACTCGGCCTTGTCGAGGACGACTACTTTGGCGCCGGTTTGAGCCGCCTGCCACGCCGCGGCGGCACCCGAAGGCCCTCCGCCCGCTATGACCAGGTCGTATCGCTGCGTCATCTCATCCGTCTCGATAGATAGCTGGGCTGTTTCTCGGGCGATGTTACCCGGGGTGGTTGAACGCAGCCCGACGAGCATCGTGACGGAATTGCGACTGGCGCCCGCGGTCTTGGCCGCCGCCCCGCGCGGTCTTGCCAGGTCAGGCGGTACCAGCGGGTACAGTAACTCCGTGCGCATACCGTCTATACCTCGTCCGGGCCCCCAGCCCGGGGTCAAGGTGGACGCCCGTAGTGAGCGTTGGCGGGAGCACCGCAAGAAGGTGCGCGCGGAGATCGTCGAGGCGGCCTTCCGGGCGATCGACCGGCTGGGTCCCGAGTTGAGTCTGCGCGAGATCGCCGAAGAAGCGGGGACCGCCAAACCCAAGATCTACCGCCACTTCACCGACAAGTCCGACCTCTTCCAGGCCATCGGTGAGCGGCTGCGGGACATGTTGTGGGCGGCGATCGTCCCGCAGATCGACCTGGCGTCCGACTCGGCCCGCGAGGTCATCCGGCGCAGCGTCGAACAGTACGTCCACCTGGTGGACGAACACCCCAACGTCTGCCGCTTCCTGATCCAGGGACGTTTCGCCGAACAGAGCGAATCGACGATGCGCGCCATCAACGAGGGGCGCGAGATCACCTTGGCCATGGCGAATCTCTTCAACAACGAGTTGCGCGAGATGGAGCTCGACGGGGCGGCAATCGAGCTTGCCGCGTTCACCACGTTCGGCTCGGCCGCCGCCGCGACGGACTGGTGGTTGGGGCCCAACGTCGACAGCCCGCGCCGCATGCCGCCCGAAGAGTTCGTTGCTCACATGACGACGATCATGCTCGGCGCCATCAACGGCACCTGTGAACTGCTGGGCATCAAGATCGACCGGGACCTGCCGCTGCACGAAGGCGTCCGGCGCCGCGAAACCGTCGGCTGAGCAACACAAATCTCGACACGCGCACACAAGCTGTTGTGTTGCGCTCGGTTGTCTCACCCCAGGGGTAGTGTCGGCTTGAGCCAGCCCGGTTGGTCTGGGAACATTCCTTAAGCAGGTGAAATGGGGTCCAACGTGTCTGATGGAATGAAGCTGATCGACCGTGTTTCGGCCATCAACTGGAACCGCGTGCAGGATGAGAAGGACGCCGAGGTCTGGGACCGGCTGACGGGCAACTTCTGGTTGCCGGAGAAGGTCCCGGTCTCCAACGACATCCCGTCGTGGGGCACCCTGACGGCCCATGAGAAGCAGTTGACCATGCGCGTGTTCACCGGTCTTACGCTGCTGGACACCATCCAGGGCACCGTCGGTGCCGTCAGCCTGATCCCCGACGCGCTGACGCCGCACGAGGAAGCCGTCTACACCAACATCGCGTTCATGGAGTCCGTGCACGCGAAGAGCTACAGCTCCATCTTCTCGACGCTGTGCTCCACCGCCGAGATCGATGAGGCGTTCCGCTGGTCCGAGGAGAACCCCAACCTTCAGCGCAAGGCCGAGATCACGATGAACTTCTATCGTGGCGATGACCCGCTGAAGCGCAAGGTGGCGTCCACCCTGCTGGAGAGCTTCCTGTTCTACTCGGGCTTCTACCTTCCGATGTACTGGAGCAGCCGCGCCAAGCTGACCAACACCGCCGACATGATCCGGCTGATCATCCGCGACGAGGCCGTGCACGGCTACTACATCGGCTACAAGTACCAGAAGGGCCTGGCACTCGAGAACGAGGCGCGCAAGGCGGAACTCAAGGACTACACCTACGAGTTGCTCTTCGAGCTCTACGACAACGAGGTGGAGTACACCCAGGATCTCTACGACGGGGTCGGGCTCACCGAGGACGTCAAGATGTTCCTGCGGTACAACGCCAACAATGCGCTGATGAACCTCGGTTACGAGGCGCTGTTCCCCAAGGACGAGACCGACGTGAACCCGGCGATCCTGTCGGCGCTGTCACCCAATGCCGACGAGAACCACGACTTCTTCTCCGGTTCGGGGTCCAGCTACGTCATCGGCAAGGCCGTCAACACCACCGACGAGGACTGGGACTTCTAAAGGGGTCCTATCAGCATCCTTCTACTGGTGGTGATTAGACGGTCTACTCGCTCGTCGAACCATAGGTCTTTGGTGGCAGTCGAGTACGGATGGCTGTCAACGGGCAGCAGCGCAGATTCCAGCTAGCGGGGGGCATGGATGGGTGTCAGCGGTGATGACATGGGTGCGCTGAGGCGCAATTCTAAGACCGGCCCGCGTCGGTGAACCCCTCGCCCGGCGCGGGCCGACACCGAGCCGCGGAAAGTGACGCCGTAGCTACGCCAACTGATCCGCGACGGCTTCGAGCACGGCATCCCCGGCGAG
>JAVRPF010000695.1:0-8143 GCA_032162385.1 Mycobacterium sp. | reverse complement strand
GCGATACACGTATGGGTTTGGCCGCGTCGAGGATCTGGCCGGGCTGTTCGTCCTGGCCGTCATCGCCATTTCAGCGGCGGTCGCCGCGGTCCAAGGGGTGCACCGTCTGATGGACCCCGTGCCGCTGTCGCATCTCGGGTGGGTGGCAGGCGCCGGCGTGATTGGGTTCGTGGGCAACGAGGTCGTTGCGGTCTATCGCATCAGAGTCGGCACGCGCATCGGCTCGGCGGCGCTGCGGGCCGACGGAATGCATGCCCGCACAGACGGTTTGACGTCCCTGGGCGTGGTCGGGGGCGCCATCGGCGTCGTGCTCGGCTTCCCGCTCGCCGATCCCATCGTCGGGCTGGTCATCGCGTGTGCGATCGGCGGGGTGCTGGTCGTTGCCGGACGCGATGTGTTCGGCCGGCTTCTCGACGGCGTCGACCCGGAGCTGGTCGCGACCGCACACCGCGCGCTGGCCGAGCGGTCGGGCGTGCGCGCGGTGCGGCAGGTGAGGATGCGCTGGGTGGGGCACCGACTGGAGGCCGACGTGGAGTTGGACGTCGACCCGCGGTTGACCCTGTCCGAGGCGCACCGGTTGGCTCACGACGCCGAACACGAGCTCGCTCACGCGATTCCGACGTTGTCGCACGCGATCGTGCACGCCTATCCGGGGCACGAACCCGCACTCAGCAGCTGAACCGCAGGCCGATGTCGGGTGGCGGCGTGGTCTTCTGCAGGCATCCGAAGCCTTCGACGCCTGCTGCGGCCAGCTTGACCGCCGTCTGATGGGCGTAGTCGACGCAGAACAAGCCGGCCGGGTCCGCCCGGCAGCGGTAGTCGCCGAACGCCAGGGACTGGCCTGCGGGCAGTTCCGCGCCCGCGCCGTCGACGAACGGACCCGGATCACCGTGTGGTGATCCGACGTCGACGCTGGTGCCTGCGAAGTCCACCCAGTTGTTCTTCCACGCGGTCGGGAAGTCGGGCGGGCGCTGCGGCGGATCCGTCAGCTTCACCAGGCAGGCCAGCACGCCGTCGTGGTAGCGACTGGTGATGCAGTTGGCCGCAGTGCCTGCGGTGACGAATGCGACGTAATCGCCAAGTGACGTCGTCACGCCGGCCTGCGTCGCCGAATGGTAGGCCGCGGCGTCGGCGGGCGTACCCGCTTCGATCCATGCGATGACGTCGGCGATCGCCGCGCCGGCGGCCGGTGGCGTGCCGGGTCCGGACGTGTGTGTCGTGGTGGGGGCCTTCGAGGTCGACGAGACCGTGGTGGAGGACGAGGGCGTGGTGAGCGCTGACGAGGACGGCTGGTTGTCACCTACCGTGGACGAACACCCCGCGACCAGCGCAGACGCCGCCAGGAGCACAGCAATCCGCATAACGGCCAGGCTAGCGGGCATACCGGGGACACCGTGTCAGGCGCGTCGGGCACGGGAATTGTTCGCTACCGTCTGATACATGCACGAACGCACCAAACGCGTCACCATCGACAGCGGGACCATCGAGGGTTTCACCCGCGACGGCGTGCATCGTTGGCGGTCCATCCCGTTTGCACGTCCGCCGGTGGGCAGGCTGCGCTATCGCGCACCCCAGCCGGTACAGCCGTGGCCCGGCGTTCGCTACTGCCACGGGTTCACCTATTGCGCGCCGCAGCAGCGCAAGTACACCCTGCTCGGGGTGGGCAAGTACCAGCCCATGAGCGAGGACTGCCTGACGCTGAACGTAGTGGCGCCGGAGACGCCTCCCGACGGTCCGCTGCCGGTGATGGTCTTCATCCACGGCGGCGGCTACATCCTGGGTAGCTCGGCGACGCCGATCTACGACGGGGCGGCGATGGCACGGCGGGGTTGCGTGTACGTATCCGTCAACTACCGACTGGGTGCGCTGGGCTGCATGGACCTGTCGTCGCTGTCGACACCGGACGATCCCATCGACGACAACCTATTTCTGCGGGACATCGTCATGGCGTTGCGGTGGGTTCGCGACAACGGCGCTGTCTTCGGTGGCGACCCGGACAACGTGACGATCTTCGGCGAGAGTGCCGGAGCGCACGCCGTCGCGACCCTTATGGCGGTTCCCGAGGCCAAAGGCCTATTCGCACAGGCGATTTCGGAGAGTCCGGCCAGCGGTATGGCAGGGCCGCCGGAGGTAGCGGCGGCCTTCGCCACCGACTTGGCCGGTGTTCTCGGGGTGGGGTCACAGGACGGCGCGGCGGCGGTGATGGCTGCGCGGCCTGCGGAGTTGGTCGACGCGCTCGAGAAGGTGATGCGCCACGGGATGAAGGAGATACGCGGAGCCTTCGTCGTCGGGCCGACGTTCGACACCGAATACCTGCCGCAGGATCCGGTACAGGCCATGCACGACGGCAATGCGCATCGGGTCCCGCTCATCGTCGGCACCAACGCCGACGAGGGCAGGCTCTTCACCCGCTTCCTGCAATTGTTGCCGACGACCGAGCCGATGATCGACGCCCTGCTCGCCGACACCGACGTCGAGTCGAAGGTCCGGATCACCGACGCGTATCCGGGCTATCCGAGTTCGAGCGCGTGTATCCGGCTGGGTGGTGACTTCGCATTCGGGACGGCGGCCTGGCAGATCGCCGATGCGCACGGCGGGCACGCGCCGACCTACGTCTACCGGTACGACTATGCGCCGCGGACGTTGCACTGGTCGGGGTTGGGCGCCACCCACGGCACCGAACTCTTCGCCGTGTTCGACGTGTACCGGACCCGGTTCGGATCGCTGCTGACCGCCGCGGCGGACCGGCGCTCGGCGCGCCGGGTGAGCAACGACGTGCAGAGGCGATGGCGCGCCTTCAGCAGGACTGGGCTGCCTGGCGACGGATGGCCCGCCTACACCGACCAGGAACGGGCCGTCATGGTGTTCGACCGGCACGCGCATCTGGAGTACGACCCGCGCGCCGAGCGGCGCCGGGCGTGGGAGGGCTTCTCGCTCGCCGCCAACTGATCTGCTGACGTGGCAGAACTGGTCGTTGCGGGTCGGTTTCAACTACCGCGAGGGCATGACCCTGCACACCGTGCGCTATCAGGACGGCGACAGGTCGCGCTCGGTAACTCATCGGATGTCCTTCGCCGAGATGGTGGTGCCCTATCGCGACTCGTCGGCCGACCACTACCGGCGCACCGCCTTCGACATCGGCGAGTGGGGTCTGGGCTTCATGACCACGTCGCTCGAGCTGGGTTGCGACTGCTTCGGTGAGGACAACGCGGTGTTGTGGAAGCACGTCGACCACGACGCGGGCGCCGAAAAGCGCCGGATGCGCCGCGTGACGATCTCGTTCCACGTGACGGTCGCCAACTACGAGTACCTCGTCTACTGGCGGCTCTACCAGGACGGCAACATCGAGTGGCCCGGTTGGATCTCGACGTCGACGGCACCGACAACACGGCGTACATGACCGAGTTGAACGCGGAGCCGATCGGACCGGACAAACCTTTACGGCCTTTCGCTGGTGCGCAACGTCGCGCTGCGGACCGAGGCCGAGGGCAAGCAGGACGACGAGTTCGCCACCCAACGGGCGTGGAAGGTGGTCAACACCAACGTCACCAACGGGCTCGGTACCCACCCGTCCTACAAGCTGGTGCCCAGCGGCGCGATCCCGCCGATGTTCGACCCGCAGTCACCTGTCCTGCGGCGCGCCGACGTCATCGGGCACACCCTCTGGGTGACGCCGAACCATCCCGACGAGCGTTGGCCCGCAGGGGAGTTCGTCAACCAGTCGGCCGCCGACACCGGCCTTGGCGAGTGGACCAAGGCCGACCGCTCGATCGAGAACACCGACGTGGTGCTGTGGTGCGTGTTCGGCATCCATCACACCACCCGCCCGGAGGACTGGCCGGTGATGCCCGTCGACATCGTGCCGTTCTGGCTCAAACCCTACGGGTTCTTCGACCGCAACCCGGCCCTCGACGTCGTCGGCGCGCACACGGCGACGACCAGCGCGCACCACTAGTTGACACCCGTCAAGTGCAAACTTAGGTTTGTCGCGTGCACCCGATGACGAGCGCCCTTGTCGAACGCCCCGCCGATTTGACCGCCGAATGGCTGACCTCCGCGATCGGGGCAGGCACGGTCACCGAATTCACGGTCGAGCGCATCGGCACCGGACAGATGAGCGAGTGCTACCGCGTCTCGCCGAGTTACTCCGCCGGCGCGACGGGACCGGCGTCGGTGGTGCTGAAGGTCGCCGCGGCCGATCCCAGCAGCAGGCAGACCGGGCTCGCCCTTGGCCTCTACGAACGCGAGGTTCGGTTCTACTCGGACATCGCGCCGGTACTCGAGGGTCCGATCGCACCGTGCTATCACCATGCGTACGACCCGGAGACGGGCGCCTTCGACCTGCTCCTTGGCGACGCCGCACCCGCCGTCGTCGGCGACGAGATCCATGGCGCCACAGTCGAACAGGCCACTCTCGCGCTGACCCAGTTGGGAGGAGTGCACGGGCCGCTACTGGGTGATCCGGCCCTGGCGGGCGCGCAATGGCTCAACCGGGAATCACCCCTCAGTCAGGGGCTGATCGCCACCCTCTACGCCGGGTTCGCCGACCGTTACTCCGATCGGACTGCGCCCGCGCACCGGGACGTGTGTGAGCGTCTCGTCGCGACGTTCGACGCCTACCTCGCCCAGGAGGGGGAGTCCGGGTGCCCGCAGGGCCTGATCCACGGTGACTACCGCCTCGACAACATGTTGTTCGGCGAGGCTGGTGCCGACCGCCCGCTGACAGTGGTCGACTGGCAGACCGTCACGTGGGGTTCCGCGCATACCGACGTCGCCTACTTCCTCGGTTGCGCACTACCGGTGCAACTTCGCCGCGACCACTACGACGATCTACTGCGGGCCTACCACGACGCGCTTGGACCCAATTCGCCGCTGAGCCTCGGCGACGTCCGGGAGGGGGTGCGCAGGGCGAGTTTCTTCGGCGTCATCATGGCGATCGTGTCCCCGATGCTGGTGGAGCGCACGGAGCGCGGCGACGAGTTGTTCATGACGATGATCGAGCGCCACTGCCAACACGTCATCGACACCGACGCGTTGGCGATCCTGCCGCAACCGTCGACCCCGGAACCGTTGCAGCCCAACCCCGAGGACGAAGCCGCGCACCCGCCGACCGACGAACCGCTGTGGAGCGAGAGTTGGTACTTCGACTTCGCCGATCCGGACCAGAACATGGGCGGGTGGATCCGGCTCGGGCTGATCCCCAATCAGGGTCACGCCTGGATCAATGCATTGCTATGTGGCCCCGGCATGCCGACCATCGCCGTGCTCGACTTCGAAGCCGACCTGCCCGACGCCCACACCCATGTCGCGACTGACGAGATCGATCTGACCCTCGACGCCGCCGAACCGCTGCGGACCTACCGGGTCACCTTGCGCGGACGGGGCCAGGCCTTCGACGCCCCGGCCGGGTTGTTGCGCGGCGAGACCGGGCGTCCCGTCGACGTGACGATGAACCTGACATGGACCACGGTGGGCACTCCGTACCAGTACCGCATCACGACCCGCTACGAGATCCCGTGCGCGGTGACGGGCACGGTGACCTTCGACGACCACACGTTCGCGTTCGACGACGTCGCCGGCCAGCGCGACCATTCGTGGGCGGCCAGGGACTGGTGGGGCATGGACTGGGTATGGAGCGCATTGCACCTCGACGACGGCACGCACGTCCACGCCGTCGACATGCGCATCCCCGGGGCGCCGCGGTTCGGCATCGGTTACGTGCAGAGGGCAGATGACCCGCTCGTCGAACTGCAGAGCGTCACCGCGCGGGAAGAGTTCGGCGACAACGACTTACCGATCGGGACCGCGCTGGAACTGTCGCCTGGCGAGCTGGCCGCGACCATCGACGTACGGGGTCACGCGCCGGTGCTGCTCACCTCTCCGGACGGTCGCATCACCCACTTCCCGCGGGCATGGGCGACTGTGACCACCGCCGACGGCCGCACCGGCGTCGGCTGGCTGGAGTGGAATCGCAACCAGCCCACCTGACCGCCCACTCCGCGCGAGCGTGCGTGTTTGCGGCCGACACGCTGATGAATTGGCAACAACTGCGCACGTTCGCGGCAAGCTGTGGACGTGATGTTGGCCAAGTCGATTGCATTGTTCGTGCTCGCCGCGCTGTTCGAGATCGGTGGCGCCTGGCTGGTGTGGCAGGGAATCCGCGAGCACCGTGGCTGGCTCTGGGCAGGGGCCGGGGTTCTCGCACTCGGCGTGTACGGCTTCGTCGCCGCATTTCAGCCCGATGCGCACTTCGGTCGTGTGCTGGCCGCCTACGGCGGAGTGTTCATCGCGGGCTCACTGCTGTGGGGGATGGTCGCCGACGGCTTCCGGCCCGACCGGTGGGACGTCGCCGGGGCAGTGGTCTGCCTGCTAGGCGTCGGCCTCATCATGTACGCGCCGCGCTGAGCCGGCGGTCCATCACCCCAGGTGCGAGCCGTCGTCGTCGAGGTCGTCGCGCCGTAGGCCCATCGGTGTCGCGGCGGGAATGTCGCCCCCAGCGATCACTGCCCGGGTGATGGGGGTGAGCGTGCGGAACAACGCGTCCAGTTCGTCGTCGTCGAGTTCATCGAAGGCGGTCAATGCCAGCCGGTCAGTGGTGTCCTCGATGTTCTGCTTGAGCGCGACACCCGCCTCCGTCAGAGAGCCGGCGTCGTCGAGCACGCCACGTGCCGCCAATCGTCCCGTGCACGAACGCCATTCGTCGTTGTCGTACTGACGGCTGCGCATGATGAAGTCGCGAGGCACCCGATCGGCGATCGAATGTAGCACGTTGCACTCGCGGCCGCTGATGCCGAAGGAGGCCAGCACCGCCACGTGGGCGTCGCCACGCTGTTCCCGCCCGCCCGACGTGGGATGCGGAGAAGTTGTAGAAGATCGCTTTGACGACCTCGCTGGGCACCGGACCGAGTGGAGCGGATCGGGCGGCGAAGTATCCCATCCAGAATCCGCGGAAGCCCACGGCGTCGAATGCCGCACGCGCCTCGGGAGCGAAGTAGGTGACTGCATGCACGGGTTCAAAGCGGTCGAACAGTCGCCGCGCGGTCTGTGGTTGCCTGGTCACTTCGGCAGTTAATCATCACGCCCACAGCTGGATTGTTACGGTCCGTGCCATGAAGGCGACGGTGGTCCTCGCAACAATGGCCGTCGCGGCGTTCGCCGGCTGCAGCGCCGATGCGGGCGTCGAGGGTGCGCCGACCGTGTCGCGGGGGGCACTGCAGTCCGACATCGCCGACCGACTCGCCAAGGTGGGCGACTCGCCTCGGTCGGTGACCTGCCAGGAGGATCTGATCGGCGAGGTCGGCCGGACTGCCCGGTGTGACGTGTTGATGACCGAGGCGAACAGCTTCCAGTCCATCGTCACCGTTACCGGCGTCGACGGCAGCACCGTTGATTACAAGATGACGCCGGCCCTCTCACAGGAGCAACTGGAGAAGGATGTGGCCCGCCTGGTCGCGCAGAACTCCGGTGACCGTGTCGATTCTGTGGCGTGCGAGTCGGGCCTGGAGGGCAGGGTCGATGCGATCGCGCACTGCGACGTCGACGCCGGTGGCGCGAAGGCCCGCCGCACCGTGCGGGTGACGGAGGTGTCGGGGCTCACGATGGACTTCAACCTGACGGCCGAGTGACACCGCTCGCCGCCTCGTCGATGATCGCGCGCATCGCCCTTTCGGCGCCGGCTTCATCACGCAGGCGGATTGCGCGCGCAACCTCGTCGTGCAGTTCGATGGCCACCGGGTTCGGCGTCTCCGGCATCAACCCGTGATGGGTGCGGCCGGTCAGAATCTCGGCGACGACGCCGTTGAGCGCGCGGAACATCTCGTTGCCGCTGGCCTCCAGGAGAGTCTGGTGAAAGACCTTGTCGGCCAAGAGATAAGACTCGAGATCTCCGGAGCGACCGTGCATCACCATGTCCGACACGGCGGCCGCCATGATGCGGCAGTGATGCGGGTTGGCGCGCTGCGCGGCCAGGCCCGCGGCCGCGGGCTCGAAACCTCGCCGGAGCTCGGAGAGCGAGATCAGCTGGGCCGCCCGGTCGCTGGACTCGAGGCGCCAGCGAATCACCCTGGGGTCGAACACGTTCCATTGTTCGGGTGGCTGGATGGTGATGCCGACGCGGCGCCGGGAGGCGACCAGGCCCATGGAT
>JAVRPF010000694.1:0-5377 GCA_032162385.1 Mycobacterium sp. | reverse complement strand
CGGCCTGCGGCCAGTTCAGCGTCGCCGTGGTCTGCACCACCGGCAGCAGAGGTGTGAGCACCGCGCACACGAAGCCGATCAGGCCGGCGACCATCGCGACCCACCGGGCCACCCTGACGTCGCGGCTCGTGGCCCCGGTGATGGCCCCGGTCATGGCAGTGCCCTGATCGGGCCGGAGCGACTCCAGCCGAACACCCGTGCCGTGCCCTGGTCGACGACGGCGTTGGGGGCGTCCCGCTCCGGCACCACCCGCTCGTAGCGCTCGATCGAGCCCCAGTCGCGGTACGGGTCGTCGCGCAGGTAGCTCGGGATCGCCGTGGTGCGCAGCAGCGCCTGGATGAACAGGAACGGGCCGCCCTTCTCAGCCGACTGCCACATGTTCGACGAAATCACCACCTGCTTGAAGTTCGGAAGGATCCGGTAGTCAGGCAGTTCGGCGACGCCGAGGTGCTCGGAGAACGGTCGCTGGCACGGAAAGTTCGCCGTGGTGGCGATGTCCATCAGCACCGGCGTCTGGGAGCCGAGCAGCTGCTGCGCGGTCTCGGTCACGGGCACCCGCGGCGGAGTGAAGGCGAACCACTGGTCCGTGGACAGGTTCGGGTCGTCGGCGACGATGCGTACCACGTTGGCCTCCGGCGGTGCCCAGGCCAGCGGGAAGCGCAGGTTGCGCCAGGCATTGCCCGGCGTGATGTCGATCGGCTGCACCTGGGCCAGCGCGTCGAAGCCGCCGTCGGGCCTGCTGACGCCCCACTGCAACTTCAGCGACTGTCCGTAGTGGAAGCTGCCGTCCTCCGCGTAGGACCAGATGGCGCCCGCGGCGGCGACCGTCACCAGCGGACGGTCCGGGGTGCGGGGTGGCAGCTGGTACCACGCGGAGGTGGCCTTCGCGGCGGCCGTGTTCTCGTCGTGGCTGCCCATGACGGGGGTGCGCGCCGGGTCCAGTCCGAACGGCAGGAACACACGCGAACCGTTCACGCCAACGGGGCCGTAACCGCCGCCGGTGCCCGCGGCGAACCCGATGCCGACGTTGGGCTTGTTCGGGGAACCGTCGGAGTTGGCGGTGCCGGGGTTGGCGACGACGGGCTCGGGTGGCTCCAGCGTGTCGGCGACGCCGTTCGGCGAAAAGCCCGCCGGGTCGATCCCGCCCAACGGGCCGTCCGGGCCGAAGCGCTGGCCGGCGACGGGCGCCAGCATCCCGGCGTTCGTGTCGGGTTCGACGAGCACGTCGTCGGCCATCGCGCA
This sequence comes from Mycobacterium sp., assembly GCA_032162385.1. GTDB lineage: Bacteria > Actinomycetota > Actinomycetes > Mycobacteriales > Mycobacteriaceae > Mycobacterium. The sequence goes on along the minus strand of JAVRPF010000694.1, from coordinate 4,135 downwards.
GCTGTCCTTGGACAGCCCGGAAATCACGGCCTCCGCGTTGGCCTTGGCGTTGGTGTAGGCCGGGTAGCGGCCGGCCGCGCCCTTGGCCATGGACCCGACCTCGAGCAGCACCATGAGGGTCGCCACCACCAGCAGCGGGGTGGACGCCAGTACCCGGTTGCGCCGGGTGTTGCGCACCTCGACGTGCCCGGTGTAGTCCATCCGGAAGTGCAGCCAGCCGGCCAGCATGCCGGTGATGACCGCCAGCGCCAGGAACATGTTGGTCACCGGCTGCCCTGCGATCACCGGCTGCTTGTCGAACCACGGCACCCCGTAGTTGCCGACGTAGAAATAGGCGTTGAGGCCGGAGGTCGCCCACGCCAGGGCGAACAGCAGTGCGGTGACGTACAACGCGAGGTTGCGGCGGCTGTGCAGCCCCACCCGGGAGAACGTGAACGCGGTAACCGCGCCGAGCGCACCACCGATGCCGGCGAACACGCCGAACTGCACGGCCCACTTCGTCGGCGTGAACGTCAGTAGCAGCAGGCCGACGGCGCAGGCGCCGATCAGTCGCCACACCGGCCCGGAGGCCATGCCGGGCAGGGTGCCGCGGCGCAGCAGCACCGCCACCATGCCGAACAGGCACAGCAGCAATACCAGGACGGCGAAGCGCCTGCTGAGCGTTCCGTCCGCGCTGTCCTCGACCGTGAGGAAGTAGTAGCGCAGGAAGTCCTGATACCAGGGGATGGTCGGGCCGACGGCGTACTTGATCCTGGCGGCCTCGGCGACGGTGGCCAGCGTCTGATCGCGGAACACGATCACGAAGATCAGTGCCAACGAGGAAGACAATGCGGCCAGCGGAGCGAGCAGGCCGTCGAGGGCGCGCCGACGCGCGATGTTCCTGGCGACTGCCCTCGCTCCGACGAGCAGCGGGGCCAGTGCGATCAGACCCTGAGGAGCCAGTGTCACGGTGAACATCGCGACGACGATCGCCGCGCAGGCAGGCCACACCCGTCGGCCGCCGATCGCGTACTCGACGAACACCCAGGTGAGCAGTGCGCCGAACGCGATCAACGGTTCGGGCCGCAGGCCGTTGTTGAACGGCAACCACCCGGCCAGGAACACCGCGCCTGCGGTCCACACCGCGACCCGGTTCACCGCCAGCCTGCGGCCAAGGCGGGGAATGACCCAGCGGGACAGCAGCAGCCAGGTGGCGATGCCTGCCAGCAGGGCGGGTAGCCGCATCCACACCCCGGCCGTGCTGATCGCGGCGAGGTGGCCCAGTAACGACTGGTACCAGTCGAACGGGGCCTCGGAGACGCCGAAGTAGCGGTAGTAGTTAGCGACGTAGCCCGCGTCGCCGGACACCCGCGCGATGGCGAGGTTGTAGCCGTCGTCGGACGAAGTGGCCCCGATGACGTGCCAGAGCAGCAGGGTGCCCACGACGGCGGCGTCGGCCAGCCACGTCGCCAGCCCGACCCGCCAGAACCGCCGCCACGCCCGGGGTACCCGTCGGCCTGCCCGGCGATCCAGCATCGCGAGCGCCACGACGGACGCCAGCGTGGCCAGCACGCCGAGCGTCATCAGCGCCGTCTTGAGCGCCGTCGGGGCGGTGATGAAGCGGGTGTCGATGTCGATGCGGGCGCTCAGACCCGGTTGGGAGGCCACTTTCAGGTCGGTGAACACACCGGTGACCTGCGGCTTCTTCTCGATCGGGACGGTGCCCGTTGCGCCCGGGATGCCCACGAAGTCGGCACCAACGCTGCCTGCGTTGGCCCATAGGTGCAGCGTGCTGCACGCGCCGGACTCGACGGCCTGCCGGGGCGCGACGGTGGCCACCGAGTCACGGAACGCGACGACGACGGTGTCGGCGTTGGCCCGGACGAAAAGGCCGTTGCGGCTGGAGTCGATGCCTGCCGGCGGAATGGTGGAGAACACCAGGCCGCCGGTCTGGGGCAGGGTCGCGACCGCCTGGCACGGGATCGAGGCGTCGAGCGAAAGCGGTGCGCCGGACACCAGCGGTGCGGTGACGTCGGTGACCAGTCCGTTCGAACCGATGGCCTGCGGCCACAGGATGGTCGCGGTGGTCTGGCGGACCGGCAGCAGCGGGGTGAGTGCGCAGAGCAGCAAACCGGCGATGCCCGCGATGGTCGCGATGAGTCGAGTAGTCCGGGCGGGCACGAGGCTCAAGGGTATGCGACGGGCTCGTGTGTGTTGCGTAGCCATGCGGCGCGTCAGCTGAGCCGCAGCGGACCCGGGCTCCACAGTCCGCTGCGGGTCGCGGTGCCGAGTTCGAGCCGGGCGGGCTGGGCGTTCGGGTACCAGGGCGTCAACTGCTGCAGCGCGCCCCAGTCGCGGAACCAGTCGTCGCGCAGATAGGTCGGCACGGGTGTGGCCCGCAGCAGCAGCTCGGTGATGCCAAGGGGGCCACCGCCGAGGTAGTCCATCACAGGGGAGTTGGCCTCGGCGCCGAACCGGTCGGGGAGGATCCGCCACTTGGGTACCTCGGTGACGCCGTTCTGATGGCCGAACGGCCGCTGGCAGGGGAACGCCAGGCCGACCAGCCAGTCCAGCAGCACGGGATCGTCCGAGCCGACGACCTCCTGCAGGGTCCGCAACTGCGGGATGCGCGGCGGCGTCACCGCAATCCAGTGCTGGCCTGCGAGGTCGTCGTCGGTGGCGATCAGCCGCACCTGCGTGGCGTCGGACGGGATGGCCGTCATGGGCGCGCGCAGGTTCCGCCACGCCGGGGCCGCGCCGACGTCGGCGAACCCGAGGCCGCCGCCGGGTTGATTCTTCGCGGCCTGTTCGTCGGTGGCCCACTGCACGACCACCTCGCCGTGGTCGAACCGTCCCGCGGCGGCCACCGCCAACAGTGGGCCGCGCTGATCGCGGGGCGGCAGCCGGTACCAACCCGACCGCAACGCGGCCGGCTGCTGTGTGCCCGAGCGCCAGCTGCCCATCACGGGTGTGCGCGCTGGGTCCAGGCTGTACGGCAACCGGGCCCGCGATCCGTTCACGCCTGCCACCGCGGTGGTGCCGCCCTCGGTGCCGGGTTCGCTGCCGGTCACCAGAGAACCGTCGGTGTCGGCGAAGTTGCCGCTGCCCTGCGGTTCCATCACGGGGTCGGCGGACACGTCGGCGGGAATCCCGTTGGGGTTGAAGCCCTGTGCGGTCACCCCGCCGAGGGCGACGCCGACGGGCAAGTTGACGGGAGCAAGGAGGCCCGCGTTGGGATCCTGCTCGACCATCACGTCGCTGGCCAGGCCGCACGTCTTGCCGGTCACCGCTTCGAGGTTCGACCGGCCGACGGACCAGGCGGGGTACTGGTCGATCATCGCCAGCGTCAGCGAGAGCACCTCGAACACCACCAGAAGCCAGGCGGCAACGGGCAACGGCGCCTGCATGATTCGTGTCAATCGCCGGTCGGCGCTGCTGGGCGGCGACGAGTCGCGACCGGTGAAGTGGAACCACGTCGCAACCAGCAACGCAAGCACCGACAGTCCGAGCAGGTAGGTGGTGAAGCCGAACCTCCACTCCGGCAACGAATTCGACCACGGCACGCCGAAGCTCGACACGTACCACCAGCCGTTCACGGAGGCGAACGACAGGGCCATCACGAACAGCACCGCGGCGGCGAAGAGGGTGCGGTTGCGGCGCGAGCGCATCGCCGCGGCGGTCACCGCGACGGCGGCCAGCGCACCAACGCATCCGGCCAGCCCGGCGAACACCCCGAAGTGGTGCGTCCACTTGGTGGGGGTGAACATCATCGCGAGGAACGAGATGATCGTCATGCCGATGATGCGCCGGCTCGGGCCTGCGGCGGCGCCGGGAATCCTGCCCTTGCGCAAGGTCATCGCCACTGACACCGCCAGCGCCAGCAGCAGGGTGAGCACCGCGAACCGCCGCGCCACCGAGCCGTCCGGGCCTGTGGTGAACAGCCGCTCGTAGCGGATGTGTTCGTCGAACCAACTCAGGCTCGGACCAACCGCCGACTTGAACGAATTGGCCTGCAGTTCCCCGATCAGGGTCTGGTCACGGAAGATCAGAATCGCCGTGACGGTGCCTGCGGCCAGGATCGGAGCCAGCAGCGCAAGATATCCGAACCTCGAAGTATGGGCTGCGACAATGGTTTTCAGCGGGCCGACGGCAACCA
>JAVRPF010000693.1:0-8085 GCA_032162385.1 Mycobacterium sp. | reverse complement strand
AACGCCGGCTGGGACGACTTCATGCCGTTCCTGAAAACCTCAGAGGAATTCTGGGACAAGATCCTTGACATCAACTTCAAGGGCGCACTGCGCGTCACCCACACCGTCCTGCCCGGCATGATCGAGCGCGGATTCGGACGAGTGATCAACATCGGTTCGGACGCCGGACGTGTCGGCTCATCGCTGGAAGCGGTCTACTCGGGCGCCAAGGGCGGCATCATCGCGTTCACCAAGACCCTGGCCCGCGAGGTGGCGACCGAGGGCGTCACCGCCAACACCGTCTGCCCCGGCCCCACCGACACCCCCGCGCTGCGCAAGTTCGCCGACAGTTCCGGGCAGGAGGCCGACAAGGTGATCGGCGGGATGACCCGCTCGGTGCCGATGAAGCGATTGGCCGAGCCGTCGGACATCGCCGCCGCGGTCGCCTTCTTCGCGTCGGACGCCGCGGGGTACATCACCGGTCAGACGCTGTCCGTCAGCGGTGGCCTCACCATGGCGTGACCGTCACCGTCGCGTACTAAACCAGGAGGTACATCAACGATGTTGTCCCACAACGGCTCACCGGTAATATGGCACGCCGAGGAGGCCGTGGTCGAGATCACGCTCGACCGCCCGCCGGCCAACGCGTTGGGGCTGCCGATCATCGAGGGTCTGAACGCGGGACTCGACGCGGCGGACGCGTTGCCCGCGAAGACGATACTGGTGTCCTCCGCGCTCGACGGCGTCTTCGCCGCCGGTGCCGACATCAAGCACATGTCCTCGGTCGACGCCGCATCGTTCGCCGAGTACGGCGACAACCTGCGAGCGGCGGTAGAACGCCTGGCCGCTCACCCCGCGCTGTCGGTGGCCGCCATCGACGGGCTGGCACTGGGGGGTGGACTGGAACTGGCGATGGCGTGCACGCTGCGCGTCGCCGGCGCAGGCTCCCGAATGGGCCTGCCCGAGGTCAACCTTGGCCTCATTCCTGGTGCGGGCGGCACCCAGCGGCTGCCCCGCCTGGTCGGTCGCGGACGGGCGCTGGACATCATGCTCACCGGCAGACACGTCGACGCGGAGGAAGCGCTGCGCATCGGGCTCGTCGACCGGCTAGTGCCGGCAGGTACCGCCACCACCGCGGCGCGTGAACTTGCCCACGAACTCTGCCGACCCTCGTCGCCCGCGCAGCGCGCGGTCGTCCGGACGGTGGACGCGGCGTTCGACCGACCGCTGGCCGACGGCCTGCGGTATGAGGTCGAACAGATCCAAGAGCTGTTCGAGCGGGGCGAGGCGGTCGAGGGCATCCGCGCCTTCATCGACAAGCGCGCTCCCGAATTCGTCTGATCAGAAAGAACTTTCGATGAACTTCACACCACGCGAGGGCGGCCAGGCGCCGACGTCCTACGGTATCAACGCATTCGGCTGCGGCAGCGGGCGGAAGCGGTTCGACACCATGACGGAACTGGCCCGCGAGGCCGAGGCGGCGGGCTGCGCCGCCGTGTGGACGAGCGAGCTCTACAGCCGCTCGGCGACGATACCGATGGCGGTACTGGCTGCGACGACAAGTCGAGTGCTGATCGGATCGAACATCGCCTACGGCGTGGGGCGATCGCCGTTGATCTGGGCGGCGGAAGCACGGGATCTCGACGAGCTGTCCGGCGGACGGCTGATCCTCGGCCTCGGTAACGGCACGCCGAAGATGATGCAGAACTGGCACGGCGCCAGCGGCGAGGCCCCTGCCGCCCGGATGGCCGAGCTGGTCACCGTGCTGCGCAAGCTGTGGCAGCTGCACGAGGGGCCGGTGGACCACGACGGTCGGTTCTACACCGTGCACGTCGCGCCCGCCGGCGAAGTGTCCCCACCGCTACGCGCCCACCTGCCGATCTGGATCGCCGGGGTCAACCCGGTGATGATCCGCACGGCCGGCCGCGTGGCCGACGGGCTCATCGGGCATCCGATGTTCACTACCGACTACGTCGAGCAGGTGGTCCGACCCGAACTCGCCGCGGGTGCAAACAAGGCCGGGCGCCCCATCGAGCAGATCGCCGTCACGGGCATCCAGATCTGCGCGGTCGATGACGACGAGGAAGCGGCGCGACGGCGCGCGGCCTTCGCGATCGGGCAGTACGCCGCATCACGGGTCTATGACCGGCTCTTTGCCTTACACGGCTGGTCGGCCGCCCAGGAGAACATCCGCCAAGCCGCGCGCGACGGCGACGCCGACGCGCTGGTCAGGGCGGTACCTGACGCGGCCATCGACGCGATCGCCGTCGCGTGCACCCCGCGGGACCTTCCCACCCGGCTGCTGGCGGCCTCGCAGGGATTCGACCACGTCGACGCAATCCCTCCGCCGTGGGGACTGTCCGACGAGCAGACGCTGCTCGGCACTACGCAGATCCTGTCCGGAATTCGTGATCTGCTGGGCCGCCCGTCGACCTCGACCGTGAGCCGCAATACCGAACGATCGGAGTTCGTTTCATGATTGATCTCGAACGGCACTATGAGACATTGCTTCTCGATTCGCCCGCGGACGCCGTGGTCCAGGTGACGCTGAACCGGCCCAGTCGTCTCAACGCGATGACGGTGACGATGTTCGACGAACTGGAATCGGTAGCGCGCGCGATCGGCGACGACCGCGACATCCGGGTAATGATCTTGACCGGTGCGGGCAGGGCGTTCTGCGCGGGCTATGACCTCGACGAAGCCGAGGAGCTGCCGACGCTGTCGGCGCTGGGCATGCTGGACCGTCAGGAGCGCGCCGCCCGCGCGCTCAGCGCCGTGCGAGCAGTCCCGGTACCGGTGATCGCCGCAGTCAACGGACCGGCCGCCGGCGGCGGCATGTCGCTGACCCTAATGGCCGACATTCGGCTGGGATCACCTGCGGCGAAGTTCAACGCCGCGTTCGTCCGCATCGGGCTATCCGCCGGTGACCTGGGCGCATCCTGGCTTCTGCCACGACTGATCGGTCCCTCGGCCGCTGCCGAAATCGGTTTCACCGGAAGGATGGTGGACGCCGAGGAGGCCGAGTCTCTCGGCCTGCTCAACCGACTCACCGGCACGGATGACCTGCTCGACCAATCGCTGGCGATGGCTCGCCAAATCAGCGCCAACTCCCCCGGCGGGATCCGGCTGTCGAAACGCGCACTACAGGCCAACATGGAGGTCGCCTCGTTCGCGGCGGCGCTGGAACTCGAGAACCGCGGGCAGGCACTGCTGACGCGCTGTGACGACATGACCGAGGCGCTGGAAGCCTTCAAGGCCAAGCGCGCACCGAACTTCTCCGGGAGGTGAGCATGAGCACCGCCACCGCCTCAACCCGCTGGAATCGGGTGTCACGCCGCCCCGTTGCCGACATCCTCGACGAGCTGCGCACCGCGCGCACCCTGGCTTTCGAGGAACACGGTCCCGGCATCGTGGTGATGGCGGTGAACCGGCCGCACCGGGCAAACTCGCAGACCGTGGAGATGTTCGGCGAGATCGCGTGGGCGGCCGCCACGTTACGCAACGCGCCACTGCGGGCGTTGATCGTCACCGGGGCGGGAGGCAAGGCGTTCTGCACCGGCTTCGACCTTGACGAGGTAGAAATCATCACCAAGCTGTCCGTTGCTGAGTTTACCGACCTAGTGGAGACCGCGGCGGCCGGTTCCACCGGCCTGCGCGCCCTGCCGTACCCGGTGATCGCGGCCGTCAGCGGTCCCGCGGCCGGCGGCGGCCTGTCGCTGGCGCTGGCCGCCGACATCCGGATCGCCGACCAGACCGCGAGTTTCAGCGCGGGCTTCGTGCGGGTCGGCTTGTCCATCGGCGAGCTCGGCACGTCGTGGAACCTGGTCCGGCTGATCGGTCCGGGCCGGGCGTCGGAGCTGGCGTTCACCGGACGCACCGTGCGGGCCGCCGAGGCGAAGCGGATCGGGCTGGCCGACCGGCTCACCGAAACCGGGACCGCCCTCGAGACGGCGATCGAGCTCGCCGAAACCATAACGGGCAATTCCGCAGGCGGCGTCCGGTCCACGAAGAACGCGTTGGTCCGCAATCTGGAGAACAACTCATTCAAGTCGGCGCTGGAGATGGACACCCGCGGACAGGCGCTGGCGGTACAGGAGTGGACGGCCCTCCACGCATCGGCGGACCTGCGGGGCGAGGCGCGGTGACCGCCGCCAGAGCGCAAGACACTGGGTTCCGCCCCACTGACGACCTCCGGCACCGGCCGGTGGCCGGGGAGCGAACTCGCGACAGCCTGTTCTGGGAACTCATCATGCCGGAGCACGAACTCGGCATGCAGGTCTACCTGTACCTCACCGGCCGTGGGAAGGCCGGATTCAACGTCTGTGTGTGGGGGTCGGATGCGCGACCGCTGGCACTGCACATGCACCACGGACAGATACCCGACCACGCCGACCTGGACGAATTCTCGTTCGAGGGACTGACCCTCACTCAGCCGGAGCTGCGCAAGTCCTGCCTGATGACGTACGACCGCGACGGCGTGCGGATCGAGTTCGCCTTCAACGGCATTCACGATGCGTTCAGCTATCACAGCAATCCGGACGGCCTGCCGTCGTGGTTCGCGGTGAACCGGATCGAGCAAACCGGACGGGTGCGCGGCGAGATCGAGGTCGCAGGCCGCCAAATCGAGTGGGATCGAATGGGTCATCGTGACCACTCTTGGGGAGTGCGCGACTGGGGTGTACCACAGCATTGGAAGTGGTTCGTCGCTTACACCGAATCGGGCCGGGCGGTCAATGGATGGATCTGGATCGCCAAGGGCGAGTGGGGTTTTGCGGGCTACGTCGTGCGCGACGGGGTGACGTATCCGATTCGGCACATTTACCAGCACGCCGAATACGATGAACAGATGCACCAGCGTCGGCTCGGGGCAACCCTGACCGACGTCACCGGCGCCCGGACCGACCTGGAACTCGACGTCTTCGGGGTAATCGAATTGCCCACCCATGACCGATTGCAGACCGTGATCAGGGAGGGTGCCTGCCGCGCGGCCATCGACGGCGAACAGGGTGCGGGACAGTTCGAAACCCACTGGCAAGGAAGCTATCTGGACTACCTGTCGGCGGAGGGCACCTGATGTGGACCTGGTCTGGCGAACAGCTGAAGCAGCTGGGTGGCTTCCTGGCCGAACGAGGGCTCTGCGGCCCAACGGTGACTGCCATTGCCATCGGTGACGGTCATTCCAACCTGACGTTCTTGGTATCGGACGGCCAGTCACGTGTCGTGGTGCGCCGACCACCGCCTCCCCCGCTGCCACCTGGTGCGCATGACGTGCTGCGGGAGGCGGAACTGCTGGCCGCACTGGCCTCAACGGACGTCCCCGCTCCCCGGGTGCTGGCCACCGCCGCCGCCGGAGAGCTGCTCGACGTTCCCGTGTTCGTGATGGACTTCGTCGACGGGACCGTCATCACCGAATCAACGCCGGCTCCCCCTGACGACGAACGACTACGACGGCGAATCGCCGAATCACTGGTCGACACCCTCGCCGCATTGCACGCGGTGGCATGGCGTGAAGTTGGCCTCGCCGACTTCGGAAGCCCGGATGGGTTCAACGCCCGGCAGTTACGGCGGATGCGGTCACTGGTCGCGGTCGACGGGGAATTGCCGAAGCCGTTCACTCCGCTGGACGACTGGCTGCACGGGCACCTGCCGCCCGAATCCGCAACATCGGTCGTTCACAACGACTTTCGCATTGGTAACATGATCGTCGACATCGGCGCCGGGAGCATCGCCGCAGTGCTGGACTGGGAACTCACCACCATCGGCGATCCGCTCGCCGACGTGGGATATCTGCTCGCGTCGTACCCGGCACGGGGTGAGCCGCTGGTTCCGACCTCCGCGATGGGCACCGCGGTGCTCGAGCCCGGTTACCCCGGCCGCACGGAGTTGCTCGACCGCTACGCCGACCGCACTGGGGCCGACGTGTCTAGCGTGAATTGGTATGCCACGATGGCTATGTACAAGCTCGCCGCACTCTACGAGTACAGTCGCCGGCGGTTCGATGCCGGGATCGGCGACCCCTACTACGCGGATCCGGAGTTAGTGCCTTCGTTCCTGGCTGCCGGCGAGCGGTTGGCCTGCGACGCGTAGACCGGGCGATTACACCGTTCGCTCCGCCTTGGCAGACTCGGACGCGGCCTTGCTCCGCTCACGAGCGTCGGCCCAGTCTCGATCGGTCATCGCGGTGAGGCCGGCGAAGGTGTTCGGCCCGGCCAGCCGCTGGCCGCCGTCCATCGCGATGGTCTCACCGGTCAGGTAGTCGCAGGCATCCGAGAACGCGAAGATGGTGAGGTTGGCGAGCTCCTCGATGGTTCCGGAACGGCCGAGCGGGATCTGGTCCTCCTGTGTGGCGCCGACTGAACTCTTGTCGGTCGGATTGAGCATCTCCCATGCATACTCGGTCGGAATGGGCCCGGGTGCAAGGGCATTCACCCTGATGCCGTATCGCCCCCACTCCACGGCCAGCGACATCGTCATCGCGTGCACCGCCGCCTTGGCCATCGCCGACGGGACCACGAATGCCGACCCGGACCAAACCCATGTGGTGAGGTTCGACAGAACCGCGCCGGGCAGACCGGCGGCGATCCAACGCTTGCCCACGGCAACCGTCGTGTTGAACGACCCGGTCATCACGGTCGACGTCACCGCTTCGAAGGCACGCTGGCTGAGGCTGGCGGTCGGAGCGATGAAGTTCGCCGCGGCGTTGTTGAGCAGACCGGTGAGCGGCCCGTGCCGTTCCCAGATCTCCGCAACCGCGGCGTCGACCGCCGATGAATCCCGCACGTCGACGGCCTGATAGTGCGCCGCTCCTTCCCGACCGACCGAAGCCTCTTCGGCGGCCGCGGCCAACACCGCTTCGCGCCGCCCCCACAGGTGCACTTCGGCCCCGTGCTTGACCAGCCGCGCTGCCACGCCGCGGCCAAGACCGGTTCCGCCACCCGTAATCAGGATCCGCTTATCCGACAACAGATCGGTTGCGAAGATGTCGCGCGTCGTTGCGCCCATGACCGTACTTCTTTCTCGTCGATCTACAAACCGAAACTCTTGCCGATGATCTCGCGCTGAATCCCGTTGGCGCCGCCGTAGATCGGAGGGGCCAGGGCCTTGCGCAACTGCATCTCCATGCCGAACTCGACTGTGTAGCCGTTGCCGCCCATCAGCTGAATGCCCTCCAGCGCTGCCGCTTTGGCCACTTCGGTGCACTTCAGCTTAGCCATCGAGCTCTCCCGGGCCAACCGGTCCTCCAGCCCGGCATCGATCTGCGCCGCGACGTGGTAGACGAAAGCGCGGCAATGTTCGATCTCGGTCGCCAGATCGGCGATGCTGTGCCGCACAGCCTGGAAGCTGCCGATCGGCTTGCCGAACTGTTCCCGGGTGCGCACGTAGGCGATGGTGTCCTGCAGAGAACGGCGAGCGGCACCGAGCGACATCGCGGCGATGATGAGCCGTTCGACGTTGAGTCCACGCATCAAGCGATGCCAGGCGTCGCCGATCCCGCCGACCACGCTGCCCACCGGAACCGACACGTCGGTGAAGAACACGTCATTCACGGTGTGGCCGTCCATAGTCTGGATCGGCCGGATGTCGAGTCCCGGCGAGTCGGTCGGCAGGTAGAGCAGCGTCAGCCCGTGGTGCTTTCCGGCGCTGGGGTCGGTGCGGGTGAGCACCAGGAGATGGTCGGCCAGGTGCGCCGCGGTGATCCAGGTCTTTTGGCCGTTGACCACGAACCGATCGCCGTCGCGCACCGCCTTGGTGGCCACGCCACTCAAGTCAGACCCCGCGCCTGGCTCGGAAAGCGCGATCGCCTCAAAGTGGCCGCTGCACAGGTTGCCGAGTATTTCCTTCTTCTGCTGCTCGTCGCCGTGGCGCAGGTAGGTTTGCGCGGCGGTCAACCCGGTGCCGTAAGCGTGGATCGGCGCGAGCCCGCGCGCTGTCTCCTCCAGGAATATGCACTCCTCGACCATCCCGGCGCCGCCGCCGCCGTATTCGGTGGGTAGCGATACTCCGAGCCAGCCGAGGTCTGCGAACTGTTGCAGCAACTGCGGGCTGTTCGACAGCCGTCCGCCGTCGGTGAGCGCTTCGCGCTGTTGTGCCGTCGCGCAGTGTTTC
>JAVRPF010000692.1:0-4244 GCA_032162385.1 Mycobacterium sp. | reverse complement strand
GTGCGGCCGGGATGTCTCCGCGGCGAAGCTGCCGAACAACCGGTCCCACACGATCAGGATTCCGCCGTAGTTCTTGTCGAGGTACTGCTGGTCCATGCCGTGGTGCACCCGGTGGTGGGACGGCGTGTTGAACACGAATTCGATTGGCCGCCAGAATTTCCCGATGCGCTCGGTGTGGATCCAGAACTGGTAGACGAGGTTGATCGAGAAGCTGACGAAGACCATCCAAGGCGGGACGCCGAACAGCGGCAACAACGCCCGCAGGAAGACGTCACCGCTGATGTTCCACTTCTGCCGCAGCGCGGTGGCGAAGTTGAAGTACTGGCTGGAGTGGTGGGCCTGATGGGTGGCCCAGAAGATGCGTACCCGGTGGGCCATCCGGTGGTAGGCGTAGTAGAGCAGGTCGACGCCCAGGATGGCGATGACCCAGGTGTACCACTCGGTGGCGGGCAGGTGCCACGGCGCCACGTAGACGTACAACGCGGCGTAGCCCACTAGCGCGGTGCCGTTGAGCACACCGCTGGTGCCGATCGACACCACGCCCATCCAGATGCTGGCCCACGCGTCGGGCTTCAGATAGGCCCCGGCGGGCGCCTGCCCGGCCTCGGTGTGCTGAAGTTTGCGCGCCGCCGCCCACTCGATGATCAGCAGCACCAGGAAGAAGGGCACGGCGAACATCACCGGGTCGTGCATCAGCGGCGGCAGCACGTCCGAGAGAAACCCCGAGAACGTATTCGCCCAGTCCACGTCGACACCTCCCAGGGCAGCGTAGCGCCCGGCTCAGCGGAAACTGAGCACGTCGTCACCCCAGGCCGCCCGCAACGCCATGTCGGGGTCGTCCACCACGGTGTCCTGCTTGTCGATCACCAGGGTGGCCCGGTCGTCCCGGCGGTACGGCCGCCATGCCGGATCACCGACGAGTCCGGACGGTTTGCCGGACACCGCGAAGTTCCGCCATCGGGCCCGCATCCGCTCCGAGACCGCTGTGCCCGCCTTCAGCCCGCCGAGCTTGAACGTCGGGTCCTTCGGCCCCGCCACGAGGTTGCCCCACACGTAGGGCAGTTCGGTGGCGTGTGCAGCGCCGAGGCGCAGCAGTCGCAGCATCGGCGTGGCCCAGTCGAACCGGTAGACGTAGACCGGGGCGACGGCGGCATGTCCGTCGGCCATCCAGATCGACGGCATCCGGAAGCCGAGGTCACGGGCCACGCCCATGCCCGGCGTCTTGCCGCGGCCGCGGTAGGTGGCACCCAGTTGTTCTTCGCTGGGCAGTTGCAACTCGGGTTGTTCGGAGGCGATCCCGGCGAACATCGCCTTGATCGCCTGCGGCGTGATCGGCAACAGCGGTGACTTCATGAACCGGAACAGCGCCGCCTCGTGCTTGTTCGTGCCGATGAGCAGGGGCACGGCGTGGGTACGGCCGGCCCGCGCCATCACGACGGGGTAGTCGGGCACCACGTCGCCGTCGACGATCGGGGCGAAGGCCAGCGTGCCAGGAGTGCGCACGGGCACCTCGTCGAAGACCTTCTTGGAAGCGGCCAGCACGGCGGCGGTCGGCGCGGCGACCAGTCCTGCGGCGTCGTCGACGCCCAGTGCGGCGAGAAACTGCTCGGCGACCAAGCGCGAGCGGGCGGCGTCGTAGATGGACGTCGCGGGTGAGCTCTGCGCGATGGCGGCCGAAAACAGTCCCGCAGCAGCCGGACTGGCGAGCAGCGTCGTGACCATGCCCGCACCTGCCGACTCGCCGAAGATGGTGACCCTCCCGGGATCGCCACCGAAGGCGGCCACGTTGTCGCGGACCCAGTGCAGCGCGAACAGCACGTCGCGCAGGCCCAGGTTGGTCTCGAACGACGCCTTCGACGACGAGAACGGCGATAGATCCAGGAAGCCCAGCGCACCCAACCGGTAGTTCACCGTCACGACCACGACGTCGCCGCTCGAGGCGAGCACCCGCCCGTGGTAGAGCGGCTGCGCCGACGACCCGAGGATGTAGGCACCGCCGTGCACCCACACCATCACGGGCTTGCCGTCCCCGGGTGCGGTGTCCGACGACGCCCATACGTTCAGCGTCAGGCAATCGTCGCCCTGGGGAGCACCGAGGTCGATCGGGATTCGCGGATCGGTCGGTTGCGGGCATACCGGCCCGACGCGGGTGGCGTCGGCGGGTTCGGTCCACGCTGTCGGCGGTTGCGGTGCGCGCCAGCGCAGCTCACCCGCGGGCGGTGCGGCGTAGCGAATTCCCTTCCACACCTTGACCGTTCCGTCGTCGACGCCGCGCACGGGCCCGTGCTCGGTGTCGACGACGGGGTGCCCGTCCAGCTGGCCGGTGTTCTGTTCGGCCGTCACTTGTTCGCGCGGCCCCGGGCTGCCGTGCGGTCGGCTTCCGAGAAGCCCTCCACCGCGGCACCGACGGGGGCGGATCGCTTGCGCGCCACGAAGGCGCCGGCCGAGGCCATGGCATTCACCACACCGCCGCCCGTGGTGTCCCAGGTCATCGACCGGTCGGCCTGGATGCCCAGCGCGGTGCCGATCTGCACGGCGTCCATGTTGGCGCCGAGGAACAGGAAGTTCCAGGCGTACTCGTCCTCCTGCCTGCGGATCGCTGCGCCGACGGCGTCGTGAGTCCACTCGTGACTGGAGTTCTCGTGGCCGTCGGTGAGCACCACGACAACCACGGTGCCGGGCCGCTCGCCCTCGGGCAGCGCGGCCAACTCCGCTCCGACGTCGGTGATCAGCCGGCCCAGCGCGTCGTACAGGGCCGTCCCACCCCTGGGTTGCAGGTCGAGCCGCGGGACGTCGCCGATCGGCCAGTTGGTGTAGACCACCTCGTATTGAGTGTCGAACTGCGCCAGCGTCACCCGCGCGTCACCCGGTTCGGCGCGCTGGGTGTCGATGAACGCGTTGAACCCGCCCTCGGTATCGGACTTGACGGATTCCATCGACCCCGAGCGGTCGAGCAGAACGGCGATGAGAGTGCGCTGGGAATCCGTCATGTGGTGCTCCTTCATTCGATCCGACGGGCGTCGAACGCCTTGGAAACCAGGTTACGCGCGGCCTCCGACAGTCTCTGAGCTGCGAATTTCCCGGGTCAGCGGCCGAGTACTACCTCGGTCTCGTGCACGCCGAGGATGGCGCGGCGGGCGCAGGCTCGCGATTGCCGTCGGCTAGTTTTGACTAGTGCGGAAGTGGGCGCTGCTCAGCGCAGCCATCACCATCGAGGTGGCGGCGACGCTGTCGCTTCGGGCGTCGCAAGACCATTGGGCCTGGCTGGTCGTGGTCGTCGCCGGATACGTCGGCGCATTGGTGCTGCTGACTGTGGTGCTTCGGGCGGGCGTGCCGATCGGCGTCACCTACGGCATCTGGGGTGCTCTGGGCACCGCAGGCACCGCCATGCTGGCCGCGGTGATCTTCGGTGACCCCTTCACCTGGCCGATCGTGATGGGCATCGGCTTGATCATCGCGGGAGTCCTGCTCATCGAGTTCGGGTCGCAGCGGGCCGCGCACGAGACAACGCCGTGATGTGGTTGGCGCTGGCAGGCGCGATCCTCATCGAGGTCATCGCGACGCTGTCCCTGCGTGCGTCGGACGGTTTCCGTAAGAGGGCCTGGATCGTTCCCGTCGTCATCGGGTATCTCGCGTCGTTCTATCTGCTGTGGATTTCGCTGTCGTTGGGCATGCCCGTCGGCGTCGCCTACGGCGTCTGGACCGCCTGCGGCGTCGCGCTCGTCGCCCTCATTGCCCGATTTTTGTTCTCCGAACCGCTCACCTGGCTGATGGGGCTTGGTATCGCGCTCATCGTGGCCGGCGTGCTGACCATCGAAATGACCGGTGCGGTGCACTGAGTACCCCGGCCAGGGCCACCACAGCCAGACCGGCGACGGAAACGATGAGCAGCCCGACGCGCAGGCTGGTGGCGTCGGCGACGACCCCAACGATGATCGGGGACATCAGGAATCCGACCCGGCACAACCACGTCACGATGGTCAGTCCCGTACCCGGCCGCAGGCCGGGCAACCGGTCCGCCCCGTGCATGGCCGCCGGGATCAGGGTGGCGCTGCCGAATCCGGCCGCGGCGAATCCGGCAATGGTCGCAGGGACACTCGGGAACGCCAGCGCGGCGCCCATGCCTGCGGCGGCGATCAGCCCGCCGGCGCTGGCCACCGCAAGTTCGCCGAACCTGTCCACCAGGCGGTCACCGAACAGCCGCCCGACGAACTGAAAACTCACCAGCGCGATGTAGCCGAACG
>JAVRPF010000691.1:0-2584 GCA_032162385.1 Mycobacterium sp. | reverse complement strand
TGGGTCCTCTCCAGCTGACGGTGTTCGGAGTCGGCGTGATCATCGGCACCGGTATCTTCGTGCTGACGGGAGAGGCCGCCGGCGAGAAGGCAGGGCCTGCCGTCGCGCTCTCGTTCTTGTTCTCCGGCATCGCTTGCGCGCTGGCTGCGCTCTGTTACGCAGAGTTCGCAAGCACCGTGCCGGTAGCGGGCTCGGCGTACACGTTTTCCTACGCGAGCCTGGGCGAGCTCGTCGCATGGATCATCGGTTGGGACCTGATTCTGGAGCTGGCCCTAGGGGCCAGCACGGTCGCCGTGGGGTGGTCAAACTACTTCGCCGACGTGACGAAGGAGGCCGGCATCACCATCCCAGACTTCGCCTACGGGGACGGCCACAACCTGGTTGCCGCCGCGATCGTGCTGATCCTCACCGCCGTCATCTGTGTGGGGATCAAGATCTCCTCGCAGGTCAATTTCGTCTTTGTGGTCATCAAGGTGAGCATCGTGCTGCTGGTGATCGTCGCCGGCGTGTTCTTCATCAAGTCGGCTAACTACTCCCCGTTCATCCCGCCATCCGGCTCGCCAGCCGCCGCAGGTGCGAAGGCCACTTCGTCGCTGTTGCAGGACCTGGGGTTCGCGCCCGGCGCGTTCGGAATCAGCGGAATTTTTTCGGGAGCGGCCTTGGTGTTCTTCGCCTACATAGGGTTCGACATCGTCGCGACTGCTGCCGAGGAGACCAGGCAACCTCAGCGGGACATGCCCATAGGCATTTTCGCGTCGCTAGGGATCTGCACGATGCTCTACATCGCAGTTTCGCTCGTGGTGACCGGGATGGTGAAGTACACCGACATCAAGGTCGAAGCTCCCCTCGCGGAGGCATTCCGTTCAGTCGGTCGCCCGGCTTTCGCCACTGTGATCTCGATAGGGGCTCTTGTCGGACTGACGACGGTCATGATGATTCTGATGCTCGGTCAGAGCCGGGTCTTCTTCGCGATGAGCCGGGACCGGTTGCTGCCCTCGGCCTTCGCGAAGGTCAGTCCGCGGTTCGGCACGCCGCTGCGCACGACGATCCTGACCGGCGTCGCCGTGGCCGTGATAGCGACGTTCGTGCCGTTGACCGAACTCGCCGAACTGGTGAACATCGGGACGCTGTTCGCGTTCATGCTCGTCGCCATCGGGGTCGTGGTGCTGCGCCGGACCCGTCCGGATCTGAAGCGAGCCTTCCGTTGCCCGGGCGTCCCGGTCGTGCCCGCGCTCGCCGTGCTGACCGCGTTCTACCTGATGCTGAACCTTCCGAGCGCGACGTGGGTCCGGTTCTTCGTGTGGATGGCCCTGGGCTTGGTGTTCTACTTCGTGCACGGCGCACGGCGCAGTCGACTCGCAACGGACCCGAACTACTCCCGTGAAGCCGACACGGCGGCCGCGGGGAAGCGTGAACCTTAGACGTCTTGAACGTGGTCGCGGTTGTGGAAGATCGGCGTCGTCTCCGTCGCGTGTCAGAGGCGACGGGATGCCGGTGTGATGACGTTGGTTTCGGAAGGTCAGGCCCAGTGTTGGATCTCCTTGGCTTGTTGACAGGTAGGCGAATCGCGATGCCCAGGAGGACCCGGTGTACTCGCAGGAATCGGGGTCGGTCGGCGCGCCAGCACCAAGCATCTGGTTTCTGGGGGAATCGCGTGGAGTCCATCGGATCGATCGCGGGCTGAGTCTTGAAACGCGCTCACGTCCTTGACCCACGTCTGGGTCGAGTCGTGGTCGATCCTCGCCACCGGCCACGATCCGAATCGCGGCTCGACTCGGAGGCGCCAGTCCCCTCGTAGCCAACGCGGACTTTGGGGCTAAGGTCTGGCCGGGACGCGTCCGGATTCTGGCGCTCGCCGACGCAGAGAAGATGAAGATCCAAGCCGAAGCGAGCGGCCTCGCACAACCGGGTGGCCTTGGTGCCGATGGCGGCGGCAACCGTGTACGGAGCGCTTCCGGACGGCGCCATTCCGGCGGGTGTGGGCGGGCCGGTGTTGAACGCTACTTGCCGATGTTGCCGCAGATGATGGGCTGGAAGTAAAGGGTTGGCTGCCCATTTTGTTCGATCTGGCTGGACGATCCGAGGTGGACGTTGATGTACCAGCCCAACGCCGGTGGGGCCTGATCGACATTCTGGATGACCGTGGTCGTCTCGGCGGCACCGGTGGGCGAGGCCACCAGATCGTTGAGTGGGTACTTGACCGCCCCCTGAGAGTCGCACGAGCCGAGGTGGATATGGACCGCGTGGTCGCTCCCGGCGACGAGGCCGCTCGCGGTGGCGGCAACGGTCAGCGTCTGCTTCGCGGGATCGTAGGTCAACTTGGCCGAACCCTGAGGGTGCTGGCCGGGCTGTGGCGGCGCCGCCATGGTTACCGTGGTCGATGCGGCAGGGGTGATGTCCGCACACGAGGTGGGCGTGTATCCGAGTGACCCCGGGCCGCCCAGTTGCGCGGCGGGCGCCAGATGGATGTTCAGGAACGTGCCGGCGGCGAGACCGGCGGCGGATGGCTGCGAGCTGGTGACGGTGGTGTCGATCGCCCCACCGTCGTTGGCGGTCACGTCGGGAAACGGGACCAGGACATCCC
>JAVRPF010000690.1:0-5036 GCA_032162385.1 Mycobacterium sp. | reverse complement strand
CGGGCCGGCCAGGCGCCACAGAATCGGGGTGAACGAAACCACCGAGACAATCGAGGTGACCGCGCCGAACACCAGCGTTTGGGCGGTTCCGACGGTTGGGGTGTTCGTTTCCGGTCCAGGACCGGTGGTGAAGATATTGATGTCCTGCTGGATGCGCTGATCCGCATTGTCGATCGGATCGTCGATGAACCGCCCGCGGTAGTAGGGATCACCGTCGAGCCAGTCCCCGGTCAGCCGGTGAGTGAGCCACACCCGCCAACGGATGATGAACCGCTGCATGAGGTAGAGGTCGAGCACGGTGCGGACGATGTCAACAGCTGCCAGGGCAACCAAGATCAGGATTGACCACCAAAAGCTGTCTATGGCTGAGTCTTTCGTCGCACCCTCGCCCTCGAACGCGGCCTGCAGCGCCGAGAATTGGTCGTTGGACTGATAGCTGAACAGCACACTTGGGCGGACGTCGATCATCACCGACAGCAGCAGCACGCCCAGCCACGACCACACCGGAATGCTCTAGCGGTCCTTGAAGTAGCCGCCGGTGACCCGCCAGAACTGCCCGCCCCAGGCGGTGAACCAGGCGATGAGCGTCAGCGCCAAGACCATGCACGCCGCACTGATGACCCAGGCCTTGGCCACCCACAGCAGCGAACCGACGATCTCGTCGCCCCAATCCAGTGACGGGTGAACATCTCCATGCCCGGGAGTTACCCGGGCGGCGTTAGACCAGCGCCGGTTCCGGTTTGTCGCCGCCACCAACCTGGCCAAGTCGCCATTCGCCGTCGCCGAACAACTCCAGTTCGTGGGTGTGATGCTGCTCGACGGTGGAGCGGTGGCTGACGCTGACCAAGATCGTTTCCGGCAGCTCTGTGCGCACCAATTGGTAAAGCAGGAACTCCAGACCCTCGTCGAGCGCGGACGTGGCCTCGTCGAGGAATGCCACCTTGGGCTTGGTCAGCAGGATGCGCGCGAACGCGATCCGCTGTTGTTCGCCGGGGGAGAGCACCTTGGCCCAGTCCAGCACCTCTTCGAGTCGCCCGATGAGGTGTGGCAGCGCCACCTTCTCCAGCATGCTTCGCAGCGTGTCGTCGTCGATCGAACCTTCTTCACCCGGGTACGTCACCACGGCGCGGAGGTCGCCCAGCGGCACGTACGGCAACTGTGACAGGAACATCGTCTCGTTGGGTCCGCACGGCCGGGTCAGTGTGCCCGACGTGAAGGGCCACAATTCGGCGAGACTGCGCAGCAGGGTGGTCTTGCCGCTACCGGATGCGCCGGTGATGACCAATGTGTCGCCGATCTCCAGGCGCATGTCGAGCGGCTTGATCAGCTGCTTTCCGTCGGGTGTGCGGACCTCGACGTCGGCGAGCTGAACCGTGCCGTCGACGCATGGCGTGGTCGTCACGGTGGGCAGCGCCCTACCCTCTTCATTGGCGACGACAAGGCCGTGCAGACGGATGATCGCGGCCCGATAGCCGGCGAACTGGTCGTAGGCGTTCCGGAAGAAGGACAGCCCGCTCTGGATGCTGCCGAAGGCCGATGCCGACTGACTCATGTCGCCGAGCTTGATCTCGCCGGCGAAGAACCGCGGAAACTGCAACAGGTAGGGCAGCGGCACGATGATCTGACTGAGTGACAGGTTCCAGCCGTAGAAGCCGACCATCCGGTTCACGTACCTCTTGTAGTTGGCGACGACGGGCGCGAAACGCCGCCGCAGCCCGGTGCGCTCGGCGATCTCACCCCGGTAGAAGGCCACCGCCTCCGATGCGTCGCGCAGCCGCACCAGCGCGTACCGGAACACGGCGTTGAACTTCTCGTTGTTGAAGGCGAGCCAGATGATCGGCTTGCCGATCCAGAACGCGATGACAGTGGCGAACAGGACGTAGGCCAGCCCAATCCAGAACAGCGCCTTGGGGATTGTGATGCCCAACACCGTCAGCGGTCCCGAGAGGGTCCACAGGATCGCGGTGAAGGAGAAGATCGAGGCGATCGCGTTTACCGCGCCAAACAAGAGCGTGGAGGCCGCGGTGTTGTTCGGCGTGTTGGGGAGTGGTCCGATTCCCGCCGTGAAGATGTCGATGTCGGTCTGGATCCGCTGGTCCGGGTTGTCGATCGTGTCGTCGATGAAGCGGGCCCGGTAGTAGGCCTTACCCTCGAGCCAGTCGCCGGTGAGCCGATCGGTCAGCCACACCCGCCAAGCCAGCATGAACCGCTGCGTCAGGAACAGATCCAGCATCACCTGTGCGACGTAGACGGTCACCACGACGGCGAAGACGATCATCGAGAGCCAGAAGCCGGCCTTGCCGGACTCCTTCACCGCAGCATCGCCGCCGCCCACACCCGAGGCGATCACCTGGAAGCTGGTGAACAGGTCGTTGCTGTAATAGCTGAGCAGCACGTCGATCCGCACGCCGATAATCACCGACACCAACAGTGCCGAGAGCCAGACCCAGATCCTGACGCTCGACCGACCGGTGAAGTACGCGCCCGTGATGCGCCAGAACTGCCTGCCCCAGTTGGTGTACCGGCAGATGAGAATCAGGATCGCCAACGTGGCGACCGCGGCGATGACCCACGCCTCGGCGACCCAAATCAGTGACACGAGCCACTCGTTGCCCCAGTCCCGCGTCGGGGTGAACATTTCCATCCGGGCAAGGTACCCCGACAAGCTGGTGCCAGCCTTGCGGAGGTGTCAACTCGTCGTGGCGAGCCGATCGAGTCGCCATTCGCCATCGCCAAGCAGTTCGAGCTGTCGGTCGTGATGCTGATCGACGGTGTCGCGGTGGCTCACGCTCACCACGATCGAGTCGGGCAGCTCTGCCCGGACCAGGCGGTAGAGCATCAATTCCAGACCCTCGTCCATGGCGGAGGTGGACTCGTCGAGGAAGACCGCCTTGGGTTTGTTCAGCAGAATGCGCGCGAATGCGATGCGTTGCTGTTCGCCGACGGACAGCACCTTGGCCCAGTCCTTGACTTCGTTGATGCGGATGATCAGATGCGGCAGCGCCACCTTGAGCAGGGCGCCCTGAACCAAATCGTCGTCGACGGCCCCCTCCGGGGAAGGGTAGGACGCCACCGCCCTCAGATCACCCAGCGGGATGTACGGCAGCTGCGAGATGAACATCGTCTCCCGCGCGGCGATCGGGTAGCTGACGCCTCCGGACGTGTATGGCCAGAGGCCCGCGACGCTCTGCAGCAGAACGGTCTTCCCACTGCCCGACGGACCCTTGATCACCAGGCCGTCACCGGGACCGAGACGCAGGAAGAGCGCGTGGACGAGTCGCTTCCCGTCTGGTGTTCGCACGTCGACGTCCTCGACCCGCACCGCGTCGTCCGCCGAATCCTCGGTCATCAACCGAGGCATTGTTCTTCCACGTGCGTTGGCGTCGATCAACCCGTCGAGGCGGATGAGGGCCGCCCGATAGCCTGCGAACGAATCGTAGGCGTTGCGGAAGAACGACAGCGCGTCGTGAATCGCGTGGAAGGCGGTCGCCGACTGCATCACGTCCCCGAACGAGATCTGTTGCGCGAAGAGTCGCTGCGCCTGAACGATGTACGGCAGGGGATTGATCGCCTGACTCGCGGTGAGATTCCAGCCCAGGAACATCACCATGCGGTTCAGCCACATCCGGTAGTTCGTGATGACCCACGCAAGTCTGTGATCCAGCTGCCGTCGTTCGACCTCCTCGCCTCGATAAAGGCCGATAGCGCTCGCGCTGTCCTTCATCCGGATCATTGCGTAGCGAAAGCTGGCGTTGCGCAACTCATTCAGGTAGCTCAGTCGGATCAGCGGCCGACCGATCCCGAATGCGATGACCGTCGCTGCTAATACGTAGACGATCACTATCCAGAACAGCGCCTTGGGCAATGTCACATCGAGGACTGTCAGCGGCCCGGACAGGTGCCAAAGGATCACCCCGAACGCGGCGACGCTCAACACGGACTCGACGGCGCCGAACAGCAAGGTGCTGCCCGAGCCGTGGGACGGCGTATTCGGCTCGCCCATCACGGTGGTGACGATGTCGATGTCCTGCTGGATGCGCTGATCGGGGTTGTCGATCGGGTCCTTTGCGAGTTGGCCCCGGTAGTACGCGTGTCCATCGAGCCAGTCGCCGGTAAGCCTGCGGGTCAACCACACTCGCCAGCCGATGATGAATCGTTGGGTGATGTAGAGGTCGAGCAGAAACCGAACGGCGGCCACCGTGGCAAGAACGGCGAAGATTCCCATCGACGTCCAAAACCCTTGGACACCAGTCTCCTTCAGTGAATCATTCGGGGAACCGCTGCCCTCGAAGGCGATCTGCAACGCCGAGAACAGATCGTTGGCGTAGTAGCTGATCAGAACGCTGATCCGCACCGACACGACCGCAGAGGCCAGCAGAACCGCCAGCGTGATCCACACCGGCACGCTCGCGCGCCCGATGAAGTAATTCCCGGTAATGCGCCAGAACTGGCGTCCCCACCCGGTGAACCGGCGGAGGAGGACGAGCACCACCACTAGGCAGAGCGCTGCGATGCCGAATGCCTCGAGCACCCACAGCGTCGAGTTGACGAGTTCGTTGCTCCAGTCGACTGACGGTCTGAATCTCTCCGAATCCATCCGACGAAACTCCTCTGCAGGCGTCCGACGACACCGCTATGCGGCGAAGCTACCGCAGCGTCGTGCGGACGGCGGAGAGGTTTGGCCTCGCCGCGCGGGGCGGCACGGGACACGGTGGAAATGGGCGCCGAGCAGGTCGTCCTGTTCACCGACCTGGCCAATCCGGTGTCGAATGCCATCTACCAGCGGTTCGGGTTCGAGCCCGTTTCCGATTGGGTGACGATCGCGCTCTCGGCCGGCGTCCCCGGCCGCGTACCTTGAACACGTGCCCAAGACTGCTCCCAAATCCAACACCAGTGCGCCGAGCCGGCTGAGCAACCGGTTCTGGAAGCTGCTCGGCGCCAGCACCGACAAGGATCAGGCCCAGTCGATGGGGCAGGTCCGCGCCTCCTCCGAATTCGAAGCGAAGGCCGCCGGCCTCGACGATGAGCAGCTGCGC